>JACMNZ010000529.1 GCA_014378285.1 Pseudopedobacter sp. | reverse complement strand
AGTAACTGAGAACCACCTCGAATTACTTGGTGTAAAGATAACACTAACAAGAACTCTGATTGTCATGAATTTGTCAGTAAATTATTAATTTTTAAAGCATACCTTTTTCTGATTGATAATTCCTCATTTAAAATGTTAAATTAATGTTAAATTAATAAGTGATATGTATGCATTGTTATTAAAATATTAAGAAATTATCAATTATTAAATCACAAACAGATAATGAGAACAAAGAATTCTAAATAATACTTTAAGTTGAGAAACAAAATATGGTTATACAATTTAAAAGTTTTAAAATTGATCTTTACATTTAACATCCTGTAAAACAATTTTTTACGTTTATTATCGTATGAAAAGATATATCTACTTATTTTCTCTTTTAATTTTTTTATTTCTTCAATCCTTTAAATCAATTGATGATAAAAATCTTTTACGGACTTACCATTTAACTAAAGGCGTTACCAAATCAGACTATCTAGATAAAACTATTATCGTAAAACACAAAAATGTGTCTTTAAAGGGAGTTAAAACATTTGACACTGGTAATCCTAAAAACACTTTTAAACTTAAAATGAACTTTTAAAAACCAGTTTAAGGGTAGGGGATTTGTCTCGTAAAACCTTTGCCGATCAACAAAAGATAAATGACATTGGCTTGAATAGGATATTTAATAGGTTATGATAATAATATTTATGTAGAGGCAGCAATTAATGAAGTTTTAAAGGATAAAACTGTTGAATACACAGAGCCAAATTTTATCTATCATACTTTTATAGACCCAAACAATCCTTAATTATTTACAGATTATGATTTGGCTGCAGGGGGTAAAATTAATTAAAATATGATGAAGGGTTAAGATTGGTCTATTGTTACCCAGGTACTACGCTTTTACCTTATGCGAGTGTGAAACTTCTTTCTTCTATGGCAAGCCCAGCTTTTTATCCAATGTCATATAAAGTTGTGGGAGATTTTTAATGAAGACAAAAATTTTACCATTGCAGAGAAATTCGCAACCTTATCTAACGGAATAAAATTCAAGTAAAAGAATTTAAAATTTGTTTAATAACGATGCGAAAAAAGGCAGTCATAAATTTACAATTGATGCTAATCTATTAAATAACGTTATTTATTTTTATAAAGCTTCTTTTGAAGGATTGGAAAAGGCGATAAAAATATAAGTCTAATAATATTTAAAATTATGGCTTTATTAGCTTTATGACTTAACATTTAAACATTAAGAAGTTGAGGAACATTATGCATATTTATTCTTAATGCCTTAAGGGCGAAAAATCTTTAGCCATGTTTCGCCGGTTGCTATGGTTTGTGTCCTCACGAAACATTTGTACCGTTAATCCAGATTAAAACAAACCCTACATCTAGGTTCATAACTTTCTTTTTCGCCTAACATTACTTGGTTTTTATTCTCCACTAATCGATAACTAAACAGAGCAGAATTTCCACATTTCATACAAACTGCGTGTACTTTGGTTACATCATCTGCAATGGCCATCAAGGCTGGAATTGGGCCAAAAGGTCGGCCTTCAAAATCCATATCTAAACCTGCAATAATCACTCTTATGCCTCTGTTTGCTAATTTTACACAAACATCTGGCAATTCATCATCAAAAAATTGGGCTTCATCAATACCAACCACTTGGGCGTTACTTCCATATAATAAAATGGCAGAAGAATGATCGACAGGAGTAGAGTGTACAGAATTTAAATCATGAGAAACTACAGAGGTTTCATCATATCTGGTATCTGTTTTGGGCTTAAAAATTTCCACCTGTAATTTGGCAATTTGGGCTCTTTTTAGGCGACGTAAAAGTTCTTCTGTTTTACCGGAAAACATAGAGCCGCAAACCACCTCAATACTTCCTCCTAACTCACTTCTTCTTCTTAATCTATTATCCCCAAACATAAATTGCCTTAAACCTTTCGGCTAATATCAGAATTATATGTTATTTTTGAGAACGTTTTACCAACATAAATAGTCGATAATTACGTTT
>JACMNZ010000528.1 GCA_014378285.1 Pseudopedobacter sp. | reverse complement strand
GCATGACCAATTGTATGTCCATAATTTAAAGTTTTACGGATATTTTTTTCAAATGGATCGGCTAAAACAACTTTATTTTTTATTTCTACAGAATGATGGATGTGTTTTGCAGTAATATCTTTTGCATCGTTTAATAATACCAACTCCTCAAAGAAATCGGCATCAGCTACAATGCCATGTTTAATTACTTCTGCAAATCCAGAAGTTAGCTCCCTATCGGGTAAGGTTTTTAAGAAATCGGTACAAATAATAACAGCTTGTGGTTGAGAAAAAGTACCTATTGTGTTTTTTACGTTATCCATATCAATACCTGTTTTGCCACCAATAGAAGCATCAACCTGTGAAAGTAGGGTAGTAGGGATTTGTAAAAAATCGATTCCACGTTTAAATGTAGCAGCAGCAAAACTGCCCATATCTGTAACCACACCTCCTCCTAAATTGATTAATAGCGCATTTCTGTCGGCTTCAAAATCTAATAAAGTCCTCCAAATTCCAATACAAAAATCTATTGTTTTATTTTCCTCGCCATTAGGCACTTCAATAATATCAAACTCGTTTAAAGAAGGTAACTTTTCTTGTAAAACAGGCAAGCAGTGTTCGCTAGTTTGCTCATCAACCAAAATAAAGATTTTAGAATATTTTTTTTGAGCTAAAAAATCGGTTAACACATTTAAGCTATCATCAAAAAACACTTGATAGTTATCATTTTGTATGCTTGTCATATTACTTTTATAGTTTGTCCTTTAAATTCAATAATGTCGCCTTTTTTAACCTTGAGGCGTTTTCTATAATCTATTTCTCCATTATAACTTACTAATCCGTCGGTTACAACCATTTGAGCTTCTCCGCCAGAGCCTACTAAATCTGTGATTTTAAGCAGTTGAATGAGTGGAATAAATTCTCCTTTTAAGGTAAATTCTAACATAACGGCAAACTTACAAAAATAGCCATTGTTGTTTTATAATAATATCCAATGATTTTATAATTTTGCTTATATATCTTTTTTATAATGACTACAGATCCACTTGAAACTAAAACTTTATCATTTGATGATACTGCTGTTGCCTTCAAACATCAAACTGATAAAGAGTTAAAAGAATCATATTGGTTGTTTAAAGCCATTAGCAATAATATTTTGGTAAACATTGGACCATTAATGACCAAGTTTGCGATGGCTATTAGACTTCCCATTACAAAAATTATCAAAAAAACCATCTTTAAACAATTTTGTGGAGGTGAGACGATTGCTGAATGCACCTCAACAATAAATAAACTGGCAAATGTAGGTGTTGGAACTATTTTAGATTATTCTATTGAAGGCGAGGAGGAAGAAAAGGTATTTGATCACACTGCAAAAGAAGTAATGGATACCATTAAAAAAGCAGTTGAAATGCCACAGGCTATACCTTTTTGTGTTTTCAAAATTACAGGGATTGCCAGGTTTGAATTAATCAGAAAGATTGATAATAATGAGGAATTAAATAAGCTAGAGAAATTTGAGTGGCAAAAAGCATTATCAAGGTTAGAAAACATTGCTAAAACTGCTTTTGATTTACAGAAACCATTGATGATTGATGCAGAAGAAAGTTGGATACAAAATGCTATTGATAATTTAGCTTTAGAATTAATGCGAAAATATAACAAAGAAAAAGCTATAATTTTTAGCACTTACCAGCTTTACAGGCATGATAAGTTAGCATCTTTGATTACAGATTTAACTTTAGCGCAAGTAGAGGGTTTTATATTGGGAGCAAAATTGGTACGTGGAGCTTATATGGAAAAAGAGCGTAAAAGAGCTTTTGAATTAGGCTATAATTCGCCAATACAAAATGATAAAGATAGTACGGATAGAGACTATAATCTTGCTATTTCTTTTTGTTTAGATAATTTAAAAGATGTGAATTTTGTGGCAGGAACACACAATCAATACAGTTGTGAAATTTTAATAGAGAAAATGGAATTTAAGTCTATTGAAAATAACCATTCAAATATTTATTTTTCTCAGCTATTAGGGATGAGTGATAATTTGAGTTTCAATCTATCCAATGCTAATTACAACGTGGCGAAATATGTTCCTTACGGACCAGTAAAAGCAGTTTTGCCTTACTTATTTAGAAGGGCAGAAGAGAATACTGCAATTGCAGGGCAAATGGGAAGAGAATTAAAGTTAATCTCTTCCGAGATTAAGCGTAGAAAAATTTAGTACTTAAAAGAGTTATGCAGCCAGTTCTGCTTGATGATTAAACCCTTTTTTATCATAAGCTTTTAAGTCTTTTTTTAATAATTTTCTAGCTACGTGTATTCTTGTTTTAACAGTACCGATAGGAATTTCTAGATGGTCTGCAATTTCGTGATATTTATAACCTTCAAAATACATAGTGAAAGGAACATAATATTCAGATTGAAGAGAAGCTAAAGCTTTTTTAATATCATCCATAACAAATTTTTGCTCACCACCATTACTCATTGCACTATAAGACAGCTGAGAAGAAGATATTTCGTCAGTTTTTGTTACCATAGAACTGATCTTCACAAATCTTCTATAATTATTGATAAAAGTGTTTTTCATGATGGTGTATAACCATCCCTTTAAATTTGTCCCTTCTTTAAACTTATTGTAATAGGTAATTGCTTTAAGTAAGGTATCTTGAACTAAATCATTAGCATCATCAGAATCATGGGTAAAATGAAGTGCATAAACCTTTAATGATGTAGCTTGACGCATTACTAAGGTATTAAATTCTATTTTAGTCATTTTGTTTAACTTTTATGATTAATTACTTAAACAAACCTAAGGATAAGGAATGGATTCTGCAAATTTTGTTTAACCTTTTTTATTAATTAGTTAAACAAAATGTTTTTACTTATAATTACTAACCAAAAAACGGTCCATAATCATTCCTAACTAGTTTGTAACAATTAAGTTAAGATGTAATTAAACTTAAATAACGACTAAATTTTATTGAAAATGGATTCTAAGAGATAGAAGCATCGTTTTGAAAAAAGAAAAAATAAATCAAATAACATTGACTTCTCTTTCTAAATTAACATCAAATTTTGTTTTTACAGATTCGATAATTGATTCTGATAAATCATAAATCTCATTTCCTGTTGCATTACCATGATTTACTAAAACCAAAGCCTGATTTTTCCATGTTCCTGTATTTCCAACAACTTTGCCTTTCCATCCGCATTGTTCAATTAACCAACCAGCAGCTAGCTTAATGCCGTTATCTGTGATATAATGTGCTATGTCTTGAAACTTTTCATGCAGCAAATCGAATTCTGCTTTCTGAAGGATAGGATTTTTAAAAAATGAACCAGCATTTCCAATTGTAGAAGGGTCTGGGAGTTTAGAAACTCTTATTGCTGATACTACTTTAGAAATATCTTTAATATTTGGTTGATGAATTTCTCTTTTTTTCAGTTCATCTTCTATTGCGCCATAAGAAATATTGAAGTTATGTTGGGTAAAAAGTTTGAATTTTACCGATGTGATGATGTATTTTCCTTTTAAATTTTGTTTAAATATGCTTTCGCGATAAGCAAACTGGCAATCACTTTTATTAAATCTTTTAAAGTTTCCTGATGAAATTTCAAAAGCTTCGCAGCTTTCAAAAACATCTTTCAATTCTATACCATAAGCACCAATATTTTGAATAGGAGAGGCACCAACAGAACCTGGAATTAAACTTAAGTTTTCCATCCCAGCAAAACCCCAATCCACACAATAGTTTACTAATTCATTCCAAACTTCACCAGCACCACTTTCTACAATCACACTTTC
>JACMNZ010000007.1 GCA_014378285.1 Pseudopedobacter sp. | reverse complement strand
CTGCATAAGCTTATTTAATGATTCCAGAATAGTATTTTTGATTGCTTTTCTTCGTAACGTCTAAGTTCATTTAAGGGTATATGAAAAACGACGCTAACAAAATTCATGTCTTTTCTATTCAACGATGATAATTGTTTAATATCCTCAACTACCCCATGTTCAACGTAAAGATTTAAAATTGCATAAAAATCATCAGCCCAACCTCTTTCAATCACACGTTGCATTACCACATTTCGCATATCCTGATAATCAAGATCTGAAAGATCATACTCCCAAAGTAATCTGGGGTTTACTTCTTTTATATCGTGTTTTTTATAATCTAAAAACAGCATAATTGTAAATAGGTTGATACTAAAAAGTAAATATATCGGGTCTTTCCATTAACTCAATTCTTTAATTTAAAAACAAATAAATCAATATAAAATGAAAGCTAAAAAAAAACCGTCTCGTTTTTGGTGCGAGACGGTCTGAAAAATTTTATGCTAATTATTAACTCTTTAATACTTTATCTTTTTTAATGAAATCAACTACCACTGGAGATGCCACACAAATAGAAGAATAAGTACCAAAGATTACTCCTAACAATAAAGCAAAAGAGAAACCTCTAATTACTTCACCACCAAATATAAACAATACAGCTAACACAAATATTACCGTTAAAGCGGTGATTACAGTACGGCTTAAAGTACTGTTGATAGCATCATTAATAACTACAGACATTTTATCTGTTTTGGCATGATGTTGCCCTAAGAACTCTCTAATCCTATCAAATACAACTACCGTATCGTTAATAGAATAACCAATAACAGTTAATATCGCTGCTATAAAGGCCTGATCGATATCTAAAGAGAACGGTAAGATTCCATTAAATAAAGAGAAAAAGGATAGCACCAATAAAACATCATGTACTAAAGCCACCAATGCACCTGCACTATAAGACCATTTTCTAAATCTTACTAGGATATATAACGCAATTGCAAGTATAGAAAGCCCTACTGCATAAATTGCGGATATTTTAATATCATTTGCAATTGTTGGCCCAACTTTTTGTGAACTTTCAATAGTAGATTTATTTGAAGATATTGTTGATAAACCTTGTTTCAATTTATTTTCTACTAATTGGTCTGCGTTATCAGCTTGGCTATCTATTAAATAAGGTGTAGTTAGTCTGATTTGATCATCACTTCCAAAAGTTTTAACTTCAGTAGCTGTACCAAATGCGTTGTTAAGGGCATCTCTAACTTCTTCTGTATCAACAGATTTCTCAAATTTTACTACATAAGTTCTACCACCTTTAAAATCTACGCCTAAACTAAATCCTCTAATAAAGATGGAGATGATACCTAAAGTGATGAATAAACCAGATACAGCATAGAAAATCTTACGCTTTCCAACAAAGTTATAATTTGCATTTTTGAAGGTGTGATCACTCCATGGATTACCAAATTTAATTGGCATTTCTTTCTTCAACATCCATTCAAATATCAATCTTGAAATCAAGATTGCGGAGAATAATGAAGTTACGATACCTATTATCAAAGTAGTTGCAAAACCTTGTATCGGGCCTGAACCAAATATGTATAGGATTATACCGGTAATTAATGTAGTTACCTGACTATCCAAGATGGAAGGCATTGCATGCTTGTAGCCATCAGAAATGGCTAACCTTAATGACTTGCCCAAGTTTAATTCTTCACGGATACGTTCGTAAATCAATACGTTGGCATCAACTGCCATACCTAATGTTAAAACGATACCTGCGATACCTGGAAGCGTTAATACTGCACCTAATGACGCTAACACTCCCATTAAAAAGAAAACATTCGTAAATACTGCGATGTTGGCAACTGTACCAGCCCTGTTATAATAGAACATCATGAAAACCAATACCACAATTAAACCTACAACTGCAGATGTTAATCCCGAACTAATGGCTTCTGCACCTAAGGATGGACCAACAACCGCTTCTTGAACAATTTTAGCTGGAGCCGGAAGCTTACCTGCCTTTAATATATTGGCTAAATCTTTTGTTTCATCAACTGTAAAGTTTCCGGATATGGAAGAGATACCATTAGGAATCTCCCCAGAAACTCTTGGAGCTGTATATACCGAATTATCTAAAACGATAGCAATAGATTTATTATCATCTTCACTTTGTGGATTTCCTGCTGCTGCTAACGTTATTCTTTTCCACTCCTTAGCACCGTCAGATTTCATCACCATTACCACTTCAGGGTTACCACGTTGGTCAAAATCTTCACGAGCGTTAGAAATGACATCACCACCTAAAGCTGGTTCTCCGTTTGCACCTGTTGATTTGATTGCGAAAAGTTCGAATACTTTTGAATCTGTATTGATCGATTTTACGCTCCAAAGCAATTTTAAATTTAAAGGCAAAAGTGATTTAACATCCTCTTCACTAAAAATAGCGTTAATTTTAGCTGTATCTATTTCTGCTGCATAACCAACTGTTGGACCAGGACGTAGGCTTTGCTGCCCGTTTTGACCTTGAAAAGTAGCAGGAGATAAAATCGCAAATAAAGGATTGGTTTTAGCCAATGCATCACTTTTTAAGGAATCTTTACCTGTAGTATCTCTTTTTGCGTTTAATAAAGCAGGTTTATTATCAACAACTTTTGCAGTTGTGTCTGCAGCATTGAGCGTTGGTTTTGCTGTTTTAGGCAGCTTTGCGGCTAGGATATTATTGATGTTTTGTAAGATTGGGAAAATCTCCTGATTATCAAAAGTTTCATAAAACTCTAATTTAGCAGACCCAGAAAGTAATTTACGAACACGTTCTTTTTCTGTTACCCCAGGAAGTTCTACTAAAATACGGTTAGAACCGTCTTGCAGTTGGATGTTTGGTTGTGTAACCCCAAACTTATCAATACGAGTTCTTAAAATATTATAAGATCTTTCTACTGCTGAAGTAGCTTGCTTATCTAAAAACGAT
>JACMNZ010000105.1 GCA_014378285.1 Pseudopedobacter sp. | reverse complement strand
GTAGCGAAATAAATATGGCCTTTTTCATGTTGATAAATATCCCGTATAATGTTGTCGGATATCTCAGAATCACTACCTTTTACATAAAGTTTAAAGCTTTTATTGATTTGACTGTAGCAATTTAGACCTCCAGACATTGTACCAACCCAAATATCATTATTTAAATCTTTAAATAAACTGAGTACAAAATTATTGGATAAAGAACCTGATTTTGTTGAGTTGCGGAAATTTTTAATTGTATTGTTAATCGGGTTTAAAACATCAATCCCTTTACCATAAGTACCTATCCAAATTTGGCCATTAACATCCTCTATTATTTTAGAAATTTCATTAGATGATAATCCCTGATTGTTATTAGATTGGATATAATTATCAATATGTTTTTTATCTGTAGTATACTTATAAACTCCATTAGTTTTGGTAGCTATCCAAATGTTGTTTTTACTATCTCTAAAAATATCATTGATAAATATTTTGCCAAGAGGTTTATATAAAGTGAAGTTCTCCTTTGTTAAATCGAATATATAAATACCTTCTTCTGTGCCTATCCAAAAAGTATTGGCATCATATTTAAAAATTTTATGGATAAAGTTATTACCAATTGTATTCTTATTCTTTTTATCAAACTGATATGATTTAAATTCATGACCGTCAAATCTGTTTAGACCGTATTTTGTGCCAAACCACATAAAACCTTGGTCATCTTGCTCAATATCCCAAATGGTATTGGCACAAAGCCCATCCATAACGGTATAATTCCTAAAAAATATTTTTTGAGCAAAAACAGGCTTTAACCCAAAAGATGATAATAAAACAAGAAAAAGAAACTTCTTTATCATTACGCTAACAGCTTATTGTAAATGTTAAGTCAAAATTTTAAAAATAAATAGAATTCAATATAACATTTAAACGCCAAAAGTTAGCCTAAACAGACTAACCTTTAAACGTACCAACCTAACCAATAGATTATTTTTTGTTGTTCAATTTTTTAATTAGATCAACCTCGTCTTGTCTGTACGGCGTACCATCTTTTTTAAAGATATCATGAAACCATTCTACTGGTTCGCTCCCATCTGCTAATGGCGTATCCCAAGCATATTTAGTGTTTGATTTTCCATCAACAAGGCCCCAATTAATGGCTCCAATATTTTGTTTTTTAAGCATTGGCATTATATTAGCAAATCGGCTGTTACGGGTTCTGGCCATATATTCTGTACAAATCATTGGCCTACCGTAAGACTTAAGTAAATCAATAACACGTTGATGCCACTCTGGTGCTTCATAATCATGATAAGTGATAACATCTGAGTTTAAAGCTTGTATGGCGTTTAATTCGTGATAATTCCAAGACCATAATCCAATACTTATAGGTTGAGATGGATTTACCGCCCTAGCCCAAGTAAAAACATTTTTAACCAAAGGAATAGAAGTTGTTAGTTTACCAGAATTCCCGGGTTCGTTGTATAAATCCCATAATAAGATACGATCATCATCCTTAAAAGTTGTCATTACATCTTTTACGTATTTTTCTAAAGCTGGGAAATTCTCGGCATTTTTAGAGTCTGGATCCCCAGGATCCTGTACCCAACCGGAGTTATGTATTCCTAATTTTGGTTCTGGCTGTTTACCGACAAAGCCTTTTTTATTCCAGCAATCGTCAAAAAACACAAAAATAGTTTTGATTTTATGCTTGTTAGCAATGGTTAAATATTGATCCATCCTGCTTTTAAATCCTTTTTGATCAGCTGTCCAAGCAATGCTGTGCAGATAAACCCTCATGGTGTTAAAGCCAATTTTTTCTGCCCATCCTAGTTCTTTATCAATTGTAGCGGCATCAAACGTTGCGGCTTGCCACATTTCTAATTGATTGATAGCCGTACTTGGTAAAAAATCTGCTCCGTTAATCCATTGATGCTGTTTATACCAATCGTTTGCTTTTTCTATCGACCATACTTTACCCATTATTTCTGGTTTATTATCTTGGGCAAATAATGCCGAAGAAAGGCAGAAATAAAAAATTGCTGTAAAAATTATTTTTTGAATCTTCATATTTTATTTTGAGGGGATATTAATATTTGTGTTAGTTTTTAATGGTTCGCCAAAGTTGGGCGTACCATCTTTATTCCATATAAATTTTTGAGCCCTTGGCGAGCGAAATGAGCCACAACCTTGCCCTGGCTCACTGTTAGCATGATACAGAATCCAATTTTCTTTACCATCTGGAGAGGTAAAAAATGAATTATGGCCTGGTGCGTAAACTCCATTCTCTGGCGATTGTTTAAAAACTGGTTGTGGTGATTTTATCCAGGAATTAGCAGACAAAATATTATTGCCTTTTAAAGTTAACATTCCTAAAGCGTAAAAATCTGTCCAACAACCGCTAGCAGAATATATTAAAAAAGTTTTATCTCCGTTATTCAAAATCTGAGGGCCCTCATTTACGCTTACATGTGTAGGATTTTCTCGGTTTTTTAAATCCCCATGCAATTCCCATTCTAATTGTGGACTAGAAATTTTATATCTTTTTCCTTTTATAGTGTATGGGTTTTTCATCCTTGCGATAAAAATCTCCTGTTTTCCGTTTTCATCACCTTCCCAACCAGACCAAACCATATATAATTTATTTTGATGATAGAATACGGAACCATCAATTGCCCATTTATCTGTTTTATCAGCTATTTTACCTTTGAAAGTCCAATCGTTGTTCATAGGGTTTGCTGAAGCATTTTCCAAAACATGCATCCGGTGGTTTTCATTTTTACCATCATCAGCAGCAAAATATACGTACCATTTGTTTTCTAAAAAATGGATTTCTGGCGCCCAAAGTTCTTTAGAATAAGAAGTGCCTGTCGGCGGAACATATATTGTAATCTTTTCAGCATTTGCTAAGTCGGCCAAGTCTTTCGTTTTCCAAAGCACTAATTTACTTTGTGCAGTGTGCATATAATAATAGTAACCATCCTTGTAAATACTCCATGGATCTGCACCACTTGGCAATAATGGGTTTGTAAAAGTTTGAGCTTGCATAGTTAATGCCATAGCCATTATGGCAAACGAACAAAATAAATTTTTAATCTTAATCATCATTATTTTTCTTTTCAAGTTTTATCATAATAAGAAATAAGGCTAAAATTACTAATCTAGGGTTTGCGTAAACTTCCATTAAATTAGAATTGACCTGGTATGCTATTGTATTAATAATTTAATTATGATCTAGTAGTTTTCCGCCAATAGTAAGATTATAAATCTTAGTAGCTGGTTTCTTGCTTAATTGAATGCTATATTAAGACCCTTCTAAAAAAGTATAAACAATTTCTGAGGTAATTTCTTAGCTTTTTAAATAAATAAGTAAAGCGTTCAACTTATTTCTAGTAATACCACTAACCTTAATTTTAATGGTTGATGTAGTTAAAGGATTGGTTAATGTTGTTACTAAAACCTATTCATTTTTTTGTTAGTTCTCAAATTTTAATTTCATAATTAATTTTCGCCAGAAGGTTTGTTTACTTTTAAACCTGCCGCTACTGGTGATCCAAAGTTTGGTGCACCATTTTGATCAAAAGTAAATTTCTGAATTCTCACATTTCGATTGCTACCACACCCTTGTCCCGTTGAAGAATTTGCATGGTAAATCAGCCAATTCTCTGTACCATCAGGTGATTTAAAAAACGAATTATGTCCTGGCCCAAAAGCACTTGCTTGCGGGTTTTTAGTAAAAACAGGCTGTGTGCTTTTTGTCCAATCTTCTGCTTTTAATGGGTCTCCACCGTCTTTAAGCGTTAATAATCCCAAAGCGTAATCATCCGTTCCGCAAAAACTTGCCGAAAAAACAACAAATGCTTTATTACCGTTTAAAAGAAATTCAGGACCTTCGTTTACACCGAAACCATTTTTCTCCCAATTGTAAGTAGGGGTAGAAATTCTAGTAGCATTACCCTCTAATGTCCAAGGATTTTTCATTTTAGCAATGTAAATATTTTGGGTAAGATCTCTTGATAACTGATTTGGTCTGCCACACCACAGAAAATATCTGCTTCCACCGTACTCCATAATATTACCATCAATTGCCCAAAAATTTGAATCGGATGTATAAATCTGCCCCTTAGCCTCCCAAGTACCAGACATTGGATCAGCATTAGAATTTTCTAAAACCCAAGTTCTTTGATTGATATCATCCCCATCACCGGCGGTGTAATAAATGTACCACTTACCGTCAAGAAAATTAATTTCCGGGGCCCAAACATTTTTTGAATCAGGAGCACCACTAGTTGGAAAATAAACTGTTTTTGAGAGAGCTGTTGATAGTTCGCTCATGTTTTTAGTTTTCCACAATTTTATAGAATTGCCTTGGGTTGCCATGAAATAATAAAACCCATCTTTTTGTGTTACGTAAGGATCTGCTCCTTTTAACAGAGGATTAATAAAGGTTGCAAACGTTGCTGGTGGGTCTGGATTTGGATTAGGATTAAAAATTTCTTTCTTTTTACCACAACTTATAAAATGAAGAGCTAAAACTACTATTAGTAATATATTTACTTGATTTTTCTTCATGGCTCGTATTATAAAAATTGTTCTAAAAAATATGGGGCAAGTGATAAGCTAACCCCATATTTTATTTTAAAAATTTGGATTTTGAGTTAAATTTGGATTCAAATCAATATCAGACTGTGGAATAGGGTAATACTCATTTTTACCCACTATAAAATTTTGAAAATCGATATCTCTAGTTGCCAATGCAGGGCTCAAATCTCCCCACCTCAACAAATCTGCCCAACGCCATGCTTCACCGCACAGTTCGGTTAAACGTTCGTGTTTTAGTTGTGCTAAAAATTGAACTTGGTTAAGCCCTGGTTTTGTGAGGGTTAAGCTTGCCAAACCCGCTCTTTCTCTAACTTTATCCACAAATGGGTAAGCATCAGAACTCCTATTTAGGCCATTTAAGCATTCCGCATACATTAAGAGAACATCTCCAAATCTTATCAATCGATAATTATTTGGAGAACGAAATCCTTCTTGATTTTTATAATTATCGTTCAAAAGCTTTCTTAAATAAACGCTTTTATTATTTAAACCATATCTAGAAGCCCAGCTTTGTCCGTAAACTAGTGTTGCATTTGGCCCGGCCGGATCAGAATTGTCAAATAACAAAGAAGCAGCCAAACGCGGATCTTGAGCATTTGTTGTGGTTTTTTCTTGTAAAAATTCGTCAATCAGCCACCTTCTTGCGGCGCCATCTCCAAATCCAATAGGTTGCGGAGCAAAAAATTGCGAGATAGAAGTCCCAGTATTACTTTGCCTACTTTCATCTGTATCATCATCTGTACTTTCTGCTAAGTTTTCACTGAACTGTACTTCAAAAACAGACTCGATGTTATTTTCTTTTGCAGCAATAAAATTATCTCTGTAATTAGCAGTAAGTTTATAAATACTACTTCCTGGTCCCGTAACAAGCCATGCGAAAGCGTCTAATGCAGGTTGATATTGTTTTTGTTGCAAGTAGGTTTTACCTAACAACGCATAAGCTGCACCTTTTGTGGCTCTGCCTAAATCGGCACTATTTGGATAAGTAACAGGCAAAACTTCTATCGCGTCTTTTAAATCTTTAGCCACTTGTGCATAAGCTTCCGCCGTTGTTGCATTCGTTGGTTTATCGGTAGGTTGCGATGGCGCCAATAATAGTGGTGGTCTGCCAAAGTATAATGTTAGATTAAAGTAAAATAAGGCTCTTAAAAATTTCGCCTCTCCAATAACTCTAGCCTTTAAATTGGCATCCATTTGAATATTTGGAACGTAAGCAATTACCTGGTTCGCTCTAAAAATACCCACATATAAGGTTTGCCAAGTGCCAGCCGTTAGGCCACTATTGTAATCGGTTTGATTAAATCTCATCAGGTTGTTTAGGCCTCCATCACCGCCAGATCCAAAACCCTCATCAGATTTTAAAATACCGTGAAAAAACATAAACCTCGAGTAAGTTGTATTTGTACGCTTAAATGTACTATAAACTGCATTTACACCCCTAACTGCATCATCACTGTTTTTCCAAAAAGATGCAATGGTTATTGCATTAGGGTTAGGTTCTTCAAAATTACGTTTGCAAGAAGCTAAAATTAAAACTATTGATAAACTTAGTATGATATACTTTTTCATAACTTTCTTAATTATTTAATTAAAATCCAAAACCTACACCGAAAGAAACAATTCTGGACGAAGGATAAATGCCATTATCAACTCCTGGTTGCAAGTTGGCATCTGCACCAACTACATCTGGATCTAATCCTTTATATCTTGTAATTGTAAATAGGTTTTGCCCGCTTACGTACACTCTTGCATTACTGATTTTAGCTTTACCAAAAATATTACTTGGTATGTTGTAGCCAATTTGTAGGTTACGAAGTCTTAAATATGAACCATCTTCTAACCATCTATCTGTGTTCCCTCTAGCATTTGAAGATATTCCAACATCAGTTGAAAAGTTGTATCCTAATCTTGGATCAGATGTATTGGTATTAGTTGGTGTCCAAGGATTAATATCAACTCTGTAATTAGAATTTCCATAACTGTCTAAATCCGAAATTACGGCATTGTACAACGTAACACCGTAAGTGGCATAAAACTGAGTGCTTAATGTGAAGTTTTTATAAGAAGTGTTGAATTGCAACCCAGTAGTAAATTTTGGCCAAGGTGTTCCTACAAATTGTCTGTCTTTATCGTTAATATCATCTCGAGTACCCCCATCCACTAAATTTTCATAGCGGATATCACCAGGTTTAGCATATAATTTTTGAGCGTTGTGCGCATCAATTTCTGCTTGGTTCTGGAAAATTCCATTTGTTTTCAGTACATAATACTCTCCAATGGATCTACCAATTTGCGTACGGGTGTTTCCAGACTGAACATAATCTCTAGGTAAACCGGTTAATGGGTCAATTCCTTGGTTGCCAAGACCTAAAACTTTATTTCTAATAAAACTTATGTTTGCATTAACATCCCATTTAAAATCACCATTCTGGCTTTTTGGTCTGTAACCCAATTCAAACTCAATTCCTTGGTTTCTTATCGATGCGGTATTCAGCAATGGCTCTCCCCTTAGGTTACCAAGATATCTAGGTAATGGAAGTTGTAACAATACATCGGTTGATATAGCTCTAAAGGCATCAACGGTCATGCTAATTTGATTGT
This sequence comes from Pseudopedobacter sp., assembly GCA_014378285.1. GTDB lineage: Bacteria > Bacteroidota > Bacteroidia > Sphingobacteriales > Sphingobacteriaceae > Pseudopedobacter. The sequence continues at coordinate 9,131 of JACMNZ010000105.1, read as the reverse complement.
CAAAAAATGACGCATCAATACCAATGTTGGTTGTTTTTTTAAGCTCCCACTTTAAACGATCAGGAGCAATTCTTGCCTGAATTGCACCAGAAACTATGTTTTGATTAGGACCAAAAGTGTATGATGGGGCTTGGTTAAGAAATGCAGTATATTGGTACGTACTAAGTGTATTTACGCCTACCTCACCATAAGATCCTCTCAATTTTAAATCATTGATCCAATCCACTTTAAAGAAATCTTCTTTAGATAATCTCCAGGCTACAGCTGCCGAAGGGAAATAACCTGTCTTAAATTTTGGAGAGAATCTCGAATCTTTATCAGCTCTAAAAGTTAAAGTCACTAAATAACGATCATCATAATTATAATTTAATCGTCCTAAATAGGAGTTTAAGAGAAACCTATCAAGGTAACCCGATGAAGACCTATCACCCGGTATAGAACTTGTAGCATTTAATTGGGTAAAATAGTTTCCACCAATATTAGAAAGCTTAACACCACTACCTGTGGTATTTTCTGATTGTGTAGTTTGCTCTGTATAACCAATAACTCCGTTGATGTTATGCTTGGAAAAAGTTTTTTCAAAATTTAAAGTATGCTCAAATAAGTAACTTAAATATTGTGAACGGTTATCTGCCATTCGGGAAAAATCAAAAGATTGTGCTTGATACCATGATCCGTCTTTCCTGACATATTTTGATTTATCAAAACTGGTCTCTAAGCCGGCATTTACTCTGTATTTTAACCAAGGTAGAATATTAACATCCATAAATGCATTACCAAATAGTTTGGTATAATTGGCGTTATTAGAAGTAATATTTGCGATAGCGACATGATTTCTAGAATAATTAGTTGCAAAAGTACTATTCCCGTAACCCCAACCACCAGGGTTAATTGTGCTAATTAAAGCATTACTTTGTACTGGGATTATAGGCAGACTTGTAAAAGCATCATACCAAGGATTACCTTCATTGCTCGGTTGGTTGTTATTATTGGTAGAGAGCGCAAAATTTTCTCCAAACTTAAATATACCCTTAGTTGTTTCGGTATTTATTCTTAAGGAAGTTCTATCAAAACTTCTAGCAATTAAAGTCCCTTCATCTTTAAAATAACCAGCAGACATTAAGTACTTAGTGGTATTTGTACCTCCAGAAATACTCACGTTGTAATCTTGAACTTGTCCGGTTCTAAATAGCTCTTTTCCCCAGTCTGTATTCACAGAACCATCATAATTAGCAACTCCTGGTTGCAGAGGTGTGCCGCTATTTTGATAAGCAAGCTTATTGGTAGCAGCATAAGTAGCGCCATCCATTACATCATAAAGCTTAGGTACTTCAGAAATACTATACCTTGAAGACACTGCAATTTTGGTTTCGCCTATTTTACCTTTCTTTGTGGTGATGATGATCACACCATTGCCAGCTCTTGATCCATAGATTGCTGCTGCCGAAGCGTCTTTTAAAACTTGTATGCTCTCTACATCTTCTGGGTTTACAGTTACGTTAGGGTCTGTTAACATGCCATCAATAACGTAAAGCGGACTTGCGTTACCAAAAGTTCCTAAACCTCTAATGTTAACCACAGCTCCCTGACCTGGCGCACCGCCATTTCTAACAGAAACTCCTGCAGTTAATCCTTGCAAAGCCTCGGGCAAAGACCTTGATACAATTTGTTGTGCCTTTTTATTATCAACAACATTTACCGCCCCTGTTAAATCTTTCTTTTTAATAGTTTGGTAACCAATTACAACTACCTCATCTAAGGCTTTTGTGTCTTCTCTTAACGTAACATTAATTGATGTTGTATTTACGACCACTACTTCCTGAGTGATAAACCCTAGGTAAGAAAAAACCAATGTTACATCGTTATCTGGAACATTAATGCTGTAACTTCCATCTGTGGCAGTTGCAGTTCCAATTGCAGTACCCTTAACTTTTACCAATACACCTGGTAAAGGGCCTAGTTTTTCATCGATAACTTTACCGCTGATTGTTTTACTAATAGTTTGTTGCTGGCTAGCCAAAGCTTTAAAAGCAAAAGCTGATGAACTTGAACCTATTATTGTACCAAATGATACAAGAATGACAAGAATAAACTTGGGTTTCGCAACAAAACTGAATCGTACAGTTCGTCTGTTTTTTTTCATGTAGAATAATTAATTGATTAATTGGTTTAAAATTACAGGGGTAATTTTTCGCTTTTACCCTTCTTTTAATAATTGGTGATTTGCTTGTTTAATAGCTTAATACAAGGTTTACTAATTTCAAAGGACGATGTTTCACTGATAAACAGCTGTAAGAAATAGGTTTATTAATAACACTAATGGTGATTTTTTACAAATACATTAATCTTATAACATCATATCTGTATTTCTTTCTTGGGAAGGCATGCGAGTTTAGCTTTAATGAAAAATAGCATGAATTTATCGGGCAATGCCCTGTTTAAAAAGGTTAATCCTAAAAATCCTTAATCTGACAGCTTTATTTCTTTTACTTTAGAATTTCCGTAATCTTTTGGGGTTTTTTTGAACTGTTCTTTAAAGCATTTTCTAAAGTAATCCAAATCGGTAAAACCAACCATATAGGCTACTTCGCTCACATTATAATATCTGGTTTCTAATAATTGGGCGGCTCTTTTAATACGCACATTCCTGATAATTTCTATGGTAGTTTGGTTGGTTAATCCTTTAATTTTACGATAAAGCGTCACCCTGCTCATGCCCACCTCTTTTCCCAAAGCTTCTACGTTTAAGGTTGGCTCGCCAAGATTATCTTCTATAAACTTCATTACCTTTTCTATAAAACGTTCATCCGGAGAACTAAGGGCAATGTTTTTTGGCTCTAAAGAAATTTCTTTACGGTAACGTTCGCGTAATTGTCTACGCAATTCTAATAAATTCCAAACCCTTGTTTCCACAACTTTCATACTGAAGGGTTTGGTAATATAATCATCGGCACCGGTTTCTAAACCTTCAATTTTAAAGATTAAGGGAGTACGGGCGGTTAGTAAAATCACTGGAATATGACTAGTTGCCTGATTTGTTTTTATCTCATTACAAAGTTGTGTACCTGTCATTTCAGGCATCATCACATCGCTAATGATGATATCAGGTATTAGCTCTAAAGATTTTTTTAGCCCTATTTTTCCGTTCTCGGCAGTACATACGTTAAAAGATTTTTCAAAATGTTCTTTCAAGAAATTGCGGACTTCTACGTTATCCTCCACAATTAACATAATCGGTATTTCATCTCCTGCATCTGCTAAAAACTTCTGTTTCCTTTCTTCAATAATTAGGCTGTTGCCGATGTTTCCCTCATCTAAATTATAAAGCTTAATATCTTCGCTGGTTTTATAATTTTCTATAATTTCATCTTCAGAAAGATGTTTTCTGCCGAGAGGAATCTTAACGGTAAATTTTGTAAAACCTTTATTAATGCGAGTAGCTTCTTCACTTTGTACGGTAATAACACCGTGATGTAGTTGGACTAAAGCTTTGGTAAAAGCAAGCCCTATTCCTGTTCCTAAAGGATTATCTCCATCGTTATTGCTATGGTCAAATTCATCAAATATTTTATTGATGTAATTTTCTGGAATTCCCTTTCCATTATCCTCTACAAAAATACAGACAAAACCCTCTCCATTTTCTTTAGTTTCTTGCCTTACTCCTACCCTAACAGTCCCACCTTCTTGTGTAAATTTTAGTGCATTAGAAAGTAGATTATAAATTATTTTCTCAAAATTATCCCTATCAAAATAAGTTTTAATACTGTTAGATTGCGCATCAACTACTAAATTGATTTTTAGATATTTAGCGTAAGAATCAAACGCCATAGTAACTTCTTTTACAAATCTTACCATGTTACCTTCGGCTGCTCTTAATCTAATTTTACCACTTTCAAATTTTCTAAAATCCAGCAGTTGATTAATTAGACGCACTAAACGTTCTCCGTTTCTTTGCATTAAAGCCAACTGATTTTGAACCAAATTATTTCCTGCATTCAGTTCTATCAGTTTTTCTACTGGTGCTAATATCAGTGTTAGAGGTGTTTTAATCTCATGAGAAATATTAGTGAAAAAGGCGAGTTTACGTTGGGCTAATTCTTTGTCTTTTTCATGACTTTGATGCTCAAAAGCAAGTTCATTTTTTAGTTTAGCCGTTCTTATAGAATATATATAATACAAGTACAAAAGTCCCACAATTACAGATAAATATAATAAATAAGCCCACCATGTTTTCCAAATAGGAGGTAATATCTTAATTTTTAAAGTCCTAATCTGATCAGTCCAAACGCCATCATTATTAGAAGCTTTTACCTTAAAAACGTAATTTCCTGCACTTAAATTGGTATAAGTTGCTGTTCGCTGCTTGCCAACCTCATTCCAATCTTCATCATTAAAACCTTCTAATTTAAAGGCATAATTATTTTTTTCTGGATTGATAAAATTTAAAGCAGCGTATTTTATGGTAAAATATGCTTGATCATAACTTAACGTTAACTCATTAGTCTCTTCTATTTGATTGGTTAAAGGAGAATCTTCAGTACCAACAGAAACTTCTTTGTTGCGGATAAAGAAATCGGTTAAAACCACCCTTGGTTTAAATTCATTTTCTTTAATTTTAGCAGGAAAAAAAGAAGTAATACCATTAATTCCGCCAAAAAGCAATTCTCCGTTTACCCCTTTTGTAACTGCCTCATTAGAAAACTGATTGCTTTGTAAACCATCAGAAACATTATAATTTACTATTTTAACTTGAGTGGAATCTTTAAAATAAGCCTGAATATTTATTTTTGAAATCCCTTTATTGGTACTTGCCCATAAAAATCCTTCACTATCTTGTATTAAACTATGAACCACATTATTAGCTAATCCTTTAGAAGTTGTAATTGCTCTAAATTTATTGTTTTTAGCATCGTAATAATTTATTCCTCCTCCTTCTGTACCTACCCATAAATTCCCATCCTTATCGTTAAATAAACACAAAATAGAATTGGCAGAAAGTGAACTTAAATCATTCTCTTTATTTAAAAATCTGGTAAACGTTTTTTGGTTTATATTATACTTATTTAAACCACGTTGAGAGCCAATCCATAAACTATTACCCAATTTTAATAAAGTGGTCAAGTTATTAGAACTAATTGTTAAATTAACTTTTCGATTATAAATTAATTGCTGCGTTTCGGTTGGGGTTTGGATAATTAATCCTTTGCCATTTGTAGCAATATAACTTGTACTGCCATCTAAGACTATATCATGTATTTGATAATTTTGCGAGGAATTTAAATCAGAATTCGATTTAAATAAACCACTAAAAGTTTGCGATTTTTTATCAAAAATACTGATACCATTAAACGTACCTAACCAAATTTTTCCTTTGCCATCATCAACCAAACACTTCACAATATTGCTACCATTATTTGCCAAGTTAATTTCTGGGTAAAAGCGACTGATATTCTTATTCCTATCAATATAATTTAAACCTCCACCCTCCGTTCCAACCCATAAACTACCATCAGGTTCTTGATTTATTGCACTTACCACTCGGTGGTTTAACCCTAAATCATTCCCTAATTTTTCTCCTAAATAACTAAAGTTTTTACTACTTTCATAAAATATATTTAACCCTCCGGCATAGGTTCCTAACCAAATACTGCCTGCATTATCCCTTAAAAAATTACGAACAGAATTATGGGACAAGCTATTTGGGTTATATTTATCATAAACGTAATTGTTAAAACGCTGTGTTTCTATATTTAGAATACTTAGCCCATCTCTTGTGCCTATCCAAATTTCTGTAGGCGAGTAAAAGAAAATATCCCTTATCACATCGGATGAGATACTATTTAAAACGAGATTATTTCTGAAGTTGACAATGGTTTGTTTGGCAACATCATAATAAAATACACCACTAGCTTCCGTACCGAACCAAAAATTATTGATATTATCTTGTTTAATTACCCTAACATTTCCCTCATTTAAAGCTTTATTGTTAGATATTATAGCCGGCAATGATTCAAATTGAAGTGTTTTTAAATTAAACAATTTAAGGCCTGTTCCTGTATTTACCCAAAGTTGCCCAATGTTAGATTCATAGGTATTAAGAATTTTCTCAGGATTTAAACCGCCTTTGTTGGTGTTAAAACTGAAGGATTTTTGGATAGCTGTTTTATCCTTGTTCAATAATTTTAGTCCGTCTCTACTTCCTATCCAAAATCTTCCTTTATTATCTCCAAAAACTGAGCTCACAAACTCGTTAATCTGACCTTTAGAAGTATATAAATTTACTTTTGTAAAAATATTTTTTGCAGGGTCGTAAATATTTAAACCATCGGCAGTGGCAATAATTAATTTGCCATCATCTGCTTGGGCAATATCGTTAACCTGATTATTAGATAAACTATGTTTATTGCTAGGTTCATGCTTAAAAATAAGCCAATCCAAGCCGTCAAATCGGTTTAAACCATCTTCTGTACCTATCCAAATAAATCCTTTTTTATCCTGAAAAGTGCAATAAACCGTATTTTGTGAAAGACCCTCATTTATAGTTAAATGCTTAAAATTTATGGATTGAATTTGTCCGAAAACTTTCCCTCCTAAAAAGAAAATCATCAAAAAACAAAAAATTGATTTAAAAATTATTTTCACAGAAATAAGTTTACGCTAAGGTTTGATTAGCTCCAAAAGTAAAGTAAAGATATAAAGTCAAATTATTAATATTGTTATTTGGGCGTTTTTACATGCTTTTCACTATATCTTTTTATCAAAAAAAGCTTGTCATTTTAATCGTTAACGCAAAAAAAAATTATCAATAAAATTATATTAAATGAATTATTTACAAAATAAGAATGAAGTAAATTTAAAACAAACTATAATCTGCTTTTAATAAAAACAAAGTAATTGTGCCAATCGTAAGCAGTAATGCCGTGTTTGCCTTCCCTTATATGGAAACCTAATTTATCAGTTTGTATTGGCTGGTTAACTTTTGGCAGTTGGTTAATTGGCAAACCATTAAAACCAAAAAGTTTATAAACAAGTTCTGCGGCTTTTAATGATAAAAATTCTCCCTTTGGATCTTCATTTAGATCTTCTATGGCGGTGCCAATGTAAAGTGGCCTTGGTGCAACTAGAGCCAAAACCATGTGCTGATCAAAAGGCATTTGAGAAACGTTATTGGCATATTTATCAAAATTAAGGCAAAACCATTGTGGGAATACTTTTGTAATCCTATCTACTGATTCTCCAAATTCCCTTTTAAAAAGTGCATCTCCACCTTTGCCAGACTCGGTACTAATTACCATTGCAAAACGCTGGTCTAATGCGCCAGCCCATAATGCTGCTTTTCCCAATCGTGATAAACCTGTTAAAACCACTCGTTTTTCATCAACTTGTTTATCCTTCTCAAAATAATCCATTGCCCTGCTTAAGCCCCAAGCCCAGGCACCAATGGTACTAAAATTGTCTTTTCTATTTTGTAATTTGGGATAAAGCGATTGCACCGCGTTATTTAGGTCAAGATAATCTGGATCAATATCCCCAGCATAAATTGTTGCAGCGGCATAACCTTCATCAATCATTCGTTCTATAGGAAAAACATCTTCTGCATTACCTCTTGAAGCTTCGGTTGCTTTGTTTTTGATTGCTCCTTTTGATTTTTTTGACACCCAACTTTCAGTAATCTTAATTTTTGGATCGTTAAGGGCTTCTTGGTTTCCCGCAAAGTTTAAACCCAATATTAACGGAACGGGCTGTTTTATTTTATTTGGGATATAAATGAGAATATCCATAAAAATGCTATCCGCTTTTTTATCAAAAATTACCCTTACTTGTTTTCTGGTTGCCTTTCCGTTTATTGCAGTGCTATCCATATCAAAAACCTTAAAAACCATTCTTTTTGGTTTCTTTGGCATGATGCCGTACATCTCGTTTTTTAAAAGTGATATAATTTCATCCCTTCTTTTGCTTTCCCAAACTTTAGCTGTTTTTACGTCTTTACCATTGTTTAATATTGTTAAAGCCGGTAAGGTATATTTTGGAACTTCTGACTCCTCTAAAGTTTGAGCTTTTACGCTCGCCAACATCAGCGTAAGCAAAAAAAATAAGACTAAAAAGATTAAAATTTTGAATTTGGAAATGATATGCATCAATTAAGGTTTAATATAAATTTTAACCAATTTTGTGTTAAAAGAAAACCAAGCTTCGGCAGCAGGATTTCCCTTGCGCAACCCATAACCATATCCGCCCTTTGGGGAAATATGATGTTCAAAAGGGATTTTGTTTTTCCTTAACTCGGCACCCATGCTAAACAGAATATTGTAAGGATCATCAGTAGCTACAAAAAAAAAACCGGAGGTGTATCTACATCAACAGGGATTTCCGTAATTAAATGTCTGTCTTCTGCTGTTGACATAGAACCGGGATATATTAATAAAGCAGAATCTGGTCGGCTAGGAATTTTATCGATTTTATCAGTTGAATCTAATGCTTTTAACTTGAAATTTGTAGCCGCTCTTGCACTTAAATTACCACCAGCAGAAAATCTTATTACCCCAATTTTATTGGTATCGATATTAAATTTGGCACTAAGATTTTGTGCGTAAGATTTTGTCTCTATCAATAAACAAAAAATCAAAAAAAATCCTTTCATCTTATTATTTCCAATCATCGGTACGGAAAGAAGAAGCTGGCAAACCATCGTTATTATACAACTGGCCCATTACCCATTCTTTGTAAGCATACCTTACAGCTACTGGTTTTTTAACATCCTCACTCATAACAGTAACTGTATTTTTATCTATGGTGGCTTTTGCCTGATGAAAAACCTTATCGTCGCCAGCTATTTCAAATAATGTTAACGGTTTTCTATAACTGGTTAAATAAGGTGCATAATCAAAACTTAAAACGGCTTTATTTCCATCAATCTTCAATGATTTATATTTTGGCGATTGGTAACCGATGCCCGGGATACCATAGGCTTTTCCTAAAGCCCAATAAGCCAAGCGTTGCGCCGGGATAGTTTTATCCATAAAATGAATGTCGTTTTCCATCCCTACATCCAAAAGAACAGCCATACCACTATTTGGAATTAAATCCATATCTTTTAATTGGGCCTCACGTAATCTTGCCCCACTTCTGGT
>JACMNZ010000104.1 GCA_014378285.1 Pseudopedobacter sp. | reverse complement strand
GTTTCATATACAGATATAATATGTAACATAAATATATGATAAACAACTGATTAAATAAAATAATTGCTTAAAAAGTTACCAACAATTTAGGCAAGTAATGGGCATAAAAAGAGACTGCCCTTTTGAGACAGCCTCTTTTTTGTTTTAATCCTTTAAATAAATATTACGCAAACTTTTTTGCATCTTCTAAAAATTTTGCTAATCCACTGTCAGTAAGAGGATGTTTTAATAATCCTAAAATAGATTCAAGTGGGCAGGTACAAACGTCGGCACCCGCTTCTGCACATTTAATAATATGCAAAGCGTTGCGAATAGAAGCTGCAAGAATTTCTGTTTTATAACCCTGTATGTCAAATATGCGGCGAATCTGATAAATTAGTTCTACACCATCTGCGCCCATATCATCTACCCTTCCAATAAATGGTGAAACGTAGGTAGCTCCTGCCTTTGCGGCTAAAATTGCCTGGCCAGCTGAAAAGATTAGCGTACAATTAGTTTTAATGCCTTTGTCGGTAAAAAACTTGATTGCCTTTATACCATCTTTAATCATTGGCACTTTTACCACAATATTTTTATGAAGCGCAGCAAGTTTTAAACCCTCTGCAACAATCCCATCAAAATCAGTAGAAATTACTTCTGCACTTATATCGCCATCTACCATTTCGCAGATATCTACATAGTGCTTCATTACCGCTTCAGTTCCTTTAATGCCTTCTTTAGCCATTAATGACGGATTGGTTGTTACGCCATCTAATATACCAAGGTCATTTGCTTCTTTAATTTGTGCAAGGTTTGCAGTATCAATAAAAAATTTCATAAGACAGAATTAATAGTTAAGATTTAAGATTGCTTTTATTTTGAGGATCATTTTGTTTCTTTTGAAGTGTTTTACGGGATGAAGCTAATATACTCGATAATTCATAAGCTTCTTTTATAAGTAATGATAATTTTTTTTCTGAAATAAGTTTTAATTCCAAAATCACTTCAAGCCAAAATAATGTTTCATCAGCTTCTTCAAATGATATGCTTAATTTAGATATAAAAGATTTTGTAGAAATTCCTTTACATGCAGCCCTGTAATTGGCAGCAGCTGAAAAAGTTGAGCGGAGTAACTGACCTTCGATAATATTTGATAACTTGTTTTTAGGTAAATTATCTGTCATAGCAACAATTCTGTAAGCTAATTCCTTTAACCTTCCTTCTAAGATTTTTGAGTTCATAAAGAAAATTTAATACCTATTAAAAGAAAGACAAGTGACTTAAATGAAACTCATAAATCTTAAATCACAAATATTAAATCTTAAATAAAAAATGGCAAGTTACTTACATCGCACCGCTCAACCATTTACCCTTGCCACCTTCCGGTTCTGGGGGAGTTCAACAGGAGCTGGTCGTATAAGACTTGCCATTGCAAATATAGGAAATGAAGAATTATAAATGCAAGAATTGGTTACTTTTTTATAAAAAATTTCGATTTTATTAATCCCTTTTAATCTTACGCTTTCCCTTCAAAAATGTTGAGTATTCATTTATTACTTTTCTAAATATT
>JACMNZ010000527.1 GCA_014378285.1 Pseudopedobacter sp. | reverse complement strand
TAGTAAAGGTTTGTTCTAAAGAAGGATTGATTTTTTTCATCTCGGGGACGATATCCAACCTAATTTTGTTGCGGATATATTTAGTAGAAGCATTAGAACTATCCTCAACAAAAACCCAATTATTTTCTTTGATGATGCGTAGAATATCATCGCTGGTAAAGCAAAGTAATGGTCTGATTATATTTTCTCTTTGTACTTTTATGCCATGTAAACCAGCAATTCCAGTTCCTCTAATTAGGTTTAGCAACACGGTTTCAATCGCATCATTTTGGTGTTGTGCAGTGGCTATTTTTTGATAATTAAATTGAGCCCTGATTTCTTCAAAATAGGCATATCTTAAATCTCTAGCTGCCATTTGTGTGCTGATTTTATTTTCTTTGGCAAATTTTTGGGTCTCTAAAGAAGTTAGGTGAAATGGAACTTTAAATTGATTGGCTAAATTTTTTACAAAATTTTCGTCACGTTTAGATTCTTCTTCTCTTAAATTAAAATTACAGTGGGCAATTGCAAAGTTAAGATCGAGAGAAAAAAACAGATGTGCCATGGCAACAGAATCTTTTCCTCCGCTAACGGCCAATAAAATTTTATCCGTTGGTTTAAACAGGGCATTAGATTTGATAAAATCTTGTAGTTGTTTTTGAGCCAATAACATCAATCAAAATTAACCGTTTAAAATCGATAGCAAAAAACTAATTTTGCCAAGTGAAAAAATCGTTGCTGTTTTTCTTTCTTATTTGCTTTTCTGCTTTGGTATTTGCCCAACAAGTTACGCAAGTCCAATTACTGAGTTCTGATTCTTTTATTGGGTTAAAACGCAATGGAGAGAATACAAATAAGGTTATTAATCCGGTTTTTCAACAAGATAACGCTACTTTAAGCTGTGACAGCGCCTACTTTTACCTCACCAAAAATAGTTTTGAAGCTTTTGGAAATGTTCATATTAACCAAGCAGATACCATAAATATTTACTCGGATAAACTGAATTATGATGGTAATACCAAAATTGCCATTTTAAAAAACAACGTAAAACTGACGGATAATGATGCTATTTTAACCACTAACGATTTAGATTATAACCTTGGGACTAAAATTGGTCAGTATTATAATGGTGGTAAAATTGTAAACGATAAGAATACTTTGACCAGTAAAAACGGTTATTATTTCACTAATAATAAGGATGCTTATTTTAGATATAATGTAGTTGTAAAATCGCCTGATGTGCTAATAAAATCAGATACTTTAAAATATAATACTCTATCTAAAATCGCTTATTTCTTTGGTCCAACTAATATTTACGGAAAAACGGATACGCTTTATACCGAAAACGGGCAATACAATACCAGTAATGACAGAGCTGCCTTCGGTAAAAATAATCTATATACCCAAAAGGCAAAAAGCTTAAAAGGGGATAGTTTGTTTTACGATGGAAAAGCTGGTTATGGGCGAGCGGTTAAAAATATTTTATTTATTGATACTGCCCAAAAAATAGAACTCCGAGGTAATTTGGGTATCTATAAGAAATCTGACGAAAGCATTACGGTTTCAAATAATGCTTATATGACGTTTATCACCGAAAAAGATTCGGTGACCAAGGACAGTGTTTGGCTTACCGCCGATACTTTAAAAAGCAGGGTGTTAAGGAAATTAGACCTTTATGCGATGCAACAAGCAAAAATCGAAAAGGAAAAGATTGATAAAGTAGATAGTACAAAAACAGGCGTGGCAGTAAAAAAAATAGATAATAATGTCACCAACATTACCGATAGTTTAACAAGGGATAGCTCAAAAAATAATCAGATTTTAATCTATAAAAATAAAACTGATTCTGTTAAAAAGGCCGATGTAGAAAAACCAAAAGAAAAGATAAAGAAGGTACCAGAAAAAATTAAGAACG
>JACMNZ010000526.1 GCA_014378285.1 Pseudopedobacter sp. | reverse complement strand
TTATCATATAAAATGGCTAAAGCCAATTGGTTTTAATAACACTTATGCATTAATGATGCGTAAAAAACAGGCCGAAGAATTGGGGATTAAAAGTATTAACGATTTAAAAAGGTTTTTGGATGAGGATTAGCAGAACTATTTGTCTGAATCATGATTTGGATTTTAAGATTAAACCTATCAAACGCAGATTAGCGAGATTTTTAATCAATGTGATATTAGTGAAAATTTGTGTGTTAGCGGCAAACGTTTTTTCCAGCAGATTTCGGGGATTAACGCAGAGTTGTCTAGATTAAGATTTTATGGGATTAAATTGTCTGGATCTTGATTTTCAAGATTTCTAGGATTAAACCTATCAAACGCAGATTAGCGAGATTTTTAATCAATGTGATATTAGTGAAAATTTGTGTGTTAGGGGCAAACGTTTTTTCCCGCAGATTTCGGGGATTAACGCAGAGTTGTCTAGATTAAGATTTTATGGGATTAAATTGTCTGAATTATGATTTACAGGATTTTGGTATTATCAGGATTGCTTATAAAAGCAGAATAGTAAATGTTAAAGAGTTACGATTAGTGAATTACTGAAAAGAAAAATCCTACTCACTAATTCCGTTCCCTTTAAAATTAAAAACACCAGAACCTTGTTTTATCTCGTAGTAACTAAAATCTTCGTTTGCCCAAAAACCTGGCCCATTAATTATCTTTTGAGTTGGTAAACCTTTATTTAAAGTAATGGTAACTGGTAAATTAGAATAAAACTTTTTTGTATTCTCATCCCAAATCAATTCCTCAGATTCAAAAGTGCTGCCTTCTGCATTAACAACAACTACATTCTTCTTTAACTGAATAATTTTTTGATTTTCACGCTGTATTGCGTATTTAGAGGTTACTTTGGTAGTCTGTTTTAGATTTTTATCAAAGAAAAGAATTTCTATGCCTTTGGGCATTTCATAATAAGGTGTCGCAGTTTTGTAATGATAAAGAATAGGAGTGGTAAGTTTTGCTTTAACGTAGGCAGAATCACTGTAAATAATTTCCGCTCCTTTGGTAATTTCTACCTCACCTTTTTGCTTTTTTTCTATCTCTTTTACTTTACTTAAATCGTTTTCACATGATGCAAAAATCATCAGCGTAAGCGAAAAAATAAAAATATTCGTTAGAGATCTCATCGTAAAAAATTAATCGTATTTATACTTTTGGAACCATCTATCGTTAATTGTGAAACCAAGTGTAAAATTATAAAAGTTCTCTTTTACTAAGTTATTATCTAAAGTTCCTCTTTTACCAATCTCTGTTGTAAAGTTGACTTTATAAAATGCAGATCTATTAGAAACTAATGGAAAACCTAAACCAAAATTTACCGATTTGACATCTATATTGGTGTTATTAGTACGAACATAAGTTTTATCGTAATTAAGCCCTAAACGATAATCCATCAGTTTGAAATAATTGGTTACCGCATTGATGTCAGGAGTAATTTGACCACCAACGGACACACCATAAGTATTATTTAATCCTTGATTTATGCCGTTATTTGTAAATTGAGACCATTTTGCAGTTCTAAAATCGGCTCCAATTAGCCATTTATTTAACCTTTCTATACTAAAACCAAAATTGTGATTTGCTGGCAAGGTTATTTTTCCACTTACTTCGTTTCTAAAAGAAATACTATCTGTCCTTGTCTCAGATTGGGCATCTAAAACATACCTACTGGTAAGTTGGGTAAGTTTAGTGCCCAAATCGGTTTTTACCCCACCAGTATAACCCAATGTTAATCTGGTTTTTGGATTGATAAGCGTAACGTATTGTGCGCCAAAATCAAAAGTTAAACCACCTATCGCATTATCGTCTTCAGTTTTAGAATTTAAAAAACCTACATAATTAGTGTATTCTGCAGCTCTAGTTTGTTTTAGATTCCCAAAAATATAGCTCATGTTAACACCTAAGCTTAAGTGCTTTCCAATACCAAAACCGTAACCCAAATAAGCTTTTGTTAAACCACCCTCTCCTTTATAAATTTGGTTAACTTTAAAAGTATCAACAGTTGTTTTACTTATAAATTCATAACCTAAATTGCT
>JACMNZ010000103.1 GCA_014378285.1 Pseudopedobacter sp. | reverse complement strand
TGATACCGAAAGAGATAGCATGACCAGAGATGCAGGAATTATATTAGCTGCGCAAAAAGTGGAGCATTATGAAATTGCTACTTATGGAACATTAAGAGTATTTGCACAACACATGGGACACACTGAAGTATATGATTTATTAAGCAAAACACTTGAAAATGAGAAAGCAACTGATGTTGCTTTAACCAAATTAGCGGAATCTTTTGTTAATGAAGCAGCAGTAGCAGAATAGAATTTTTTAATGTTAGCAAAGCCGGGAGTTATATATTAATTTCCGGTTTTTTTATTTCTAATTTTTTAAAAATTAGAAGTTAAGCAAATTTGAAACAATTTGTATAATTGATGATTGATCGAAAATAAAACATTGCAGTCAATATATTCAAGTAACTATTTAATTAAACTTAAGGTCTTTTACGTTTATAGAGTGTGCTAATTAAACATATAACCAATGCGGAAAATAAAAGCCAAAAAATTAATAATACATATAAAGAGATTGCATTATTAATAAAATTATAGGCAACAATAAAGAAGATTAAACAGAGTATAGAAAGTAGATATATTAGCTTCATATTATGAAATGACAGCTAATTAAATGTTTAATTAATTAATTTTTTAAAATCTAGTTATTTAGACTATTAATTTAAGTTTTAGGAATATCATTTAAGGATATTAGGAGATTTCTTTCTTTGCATTTTTAGCTATTTGCAAAGAAAATTCTTTAGGATTTAGATGATAGGTAGATTTGAATAATCTAGAAAAATAACTTTTGTTTGCAATCCCGATATTACGAGCAATTTCGCTGATATTAAGATCACCAATCATGATTTGCTCTTTTGCATACTCCAGCCTTATTTTGTTCAAATAGTTATTTACAGTTAATCCAAAAACATATCTAAAACCTTCTTGTAATTTAGTTGGATTTGTTCCAACTCTACTCGCTAAATCTTTGATGGTTAACGGATTTTCTAATTCTCCTTTAAGAATTTGTACAGCATTTTGAATTTGTGCCAATTCAGATTTTCTTAAAATCTGCCTTTTAGGTTCAGTCTTTTTATCATCTTCATAATCTGCTATTTGTATACTTAATATTTCATTAGATTTACCTTCTAAGAATAACTTTCTGGTAAACCCATCAAGCTTAGTGCCTTTAATAGAATCAATACAATCAGACATGATTAAACTGTAATTTCCATGATAAAAGAACAAATCTCTTGCATTCAAATCTTTAAAAAGCTTTCTTAAATTAGAATCCACATGATTTAAATCACAATCAATTTTAGACTTAAACTCCTTTCTGCTAATTTCTAAACTATTCAAATGAATTGGAGAATTTTTTGGAAACAACAAAATATGCCCATTTTTGGCAGTACTTGCAACAATCACATTTTGGAATTGATCAATGGTATGTAGATTCTCGTCTTCTTCAAACCTATGTTTTACAGAACCTTTAGAGCAATAAATAAATTTTAATGGATGAATGTTATTTACAGAGAAATGAATTTTGAGAATTTCGTTAAAGGAGCAATTATATTCAATCAATCCAAAACCACTTAAAAAATTAATTCCCCTTATAAAGCCCTCTCCGTATTTAGAAGGAATGTTTATCCTATATTCATTACATCTATTAAAATAAGTTGTATCAAAGGACTCCGCTAAATTTGCTATTACATCTTTTAATGGAAGTGACTTTACGTAAATTTCGTTCATAAAATATTTCAATGCAATTGTAAACTTACTAAAGAAATATAATATGCCTTTAAAAATAAGATTGATTATTTTCTCAATCGATATAGGTTATTTTTTAGAATTAGATTTATCCTTAAAGATGTAAACCTTAATCTGTTTGCAATAGATTTAGCTATATTTGTGTTTAAACAAATGATATTTGAATTTTCAAGATTTTAACTTTGTCTCTCAACTTCAAGAGGGACTAGATACAATGGGGTTTACAAAACCAACTCCAATACAAGAACAGGCCATTCCTCATGTTTTAGCAAATAAAGACTTAATTGCTTGTGCGCAAACGGGTACAGGAAAAACAGCATCTTATTTGTTGCCTTTATTGCATAAAATACAAGAAGCAGATATTTCTCATACTGATACCGTAATCCTTTCTCCTACAAGGGAGTTGGCCATG
>JACMNZ010000525.1 GCA_014378285.1 Pseudopedobacter sp. | reverse complement strand
AATAGTAGCATAGCATATTCTTTTTTTCCACTCAATTTTACTGCTTCTTCATCTGCAATAAACTCATGAATATGTTTGATGGATTTTTTATAGAAATAACAAATAGGATTAAACCAATTGATAATGGCTAATATTTCAAAAAAGATTACGTCTGCAGAATGTAACTGCTTAGCATGTGTTAATTCATGTTTTTCTATCTCCTTTTGATTGGGTAGAGATGGATTGATTTTAATCTTCCAAAAAAATGAAAACGCTTCTAATGAATTTTCAGTTTTAAATAGCTGTTTAACTTTTAACAGTTTGTAAACTAACCTTATCATTAAAACCGATAGACCAATCAGATAAATTAAGGTAAGATAATCGCCAAAAGCCCAAGTATTATCTTTAGCCAGCGGACTTGCAAAACCCTGCATTACCATCACGTTTACGTTTGCCCAACTGGCTTGTACCTTATCTGTAATAAATAAAGATTTTACCCATTCTGCCCGAGCCATTGGTATCATCATCGAAAAAAATGCGGCACTTAATAAATACGTTCGGTTTAAATTAAAGAAAGTTTCATCCTTTAAAAAAAGCTGATAAAAAGCGTAAAATACCGCTAGGTAAAGATTGATTTGTATGAGATAATTGACCCAGTTCATATCTATTTATTTTTTAGTTTTTCAATCATTTTTAAGATTTCATCGGCTTCTGCCAAATCAATTTTTTCTTTTTTAACGAAGTAAGAAAACATACTTTCTACCGAGTTTTCAAAGTAACCGTTCATCAATTTATCCGTTGCAAAACTTTTATATTCCTCTTTGCTTACAATCGGGTAATATTGGTGGCTTTTGCCAAAGGCGATATGATCAATAAAACCTTTAGTCTCCAAAATTCTGATAAATGTAGATACCGTATTATATGCCGGTTTGGGAATAGGCAATTGTTCAATCACTTCTTTTACAAAAGCTTTTTTTAAATCCCAAAGCACTTGCATTAACTGCTCCTCTGCTTTTGTTAATTCTTTTATCTCTTTATCCATCTTTTTTATGATTGCTTTAATCAAATATAAAACTAATATTTTAGTTTACAAACTATTTGTTTAGTTTATTTTTTTGGTTGAGTATTTGTCTGATCCGTAGAATAAAAAAATAATTATCTTAACCCATAAAAATAATTCTAAAATTTTATGAAAATAACCTTTCATGGTGCTGCACAAACTGTTACGGGAAGCAAACATTTAGTAGAAACCGATAACGGAACAGAAATTTTATTAGACTGTGGTTTATTTCAAGGGCAAGGCTCGGCAACAAATGCCATGAATGAAGATTTTGGTTTCGATCCAAAAACGATTGATTATCTAGTTCTTTCACATGCACATATTGATCATTCTGGTTTAATCCCAAGACTGGTTGCGCAAGGATTTAAAGGAGACATTATTTGCACACCCGCTACTTACGGTTTGTGTAAAATTCTATTATTAGATTCTGCAAAAATCCAAGAAAACGACATTGGTTACACTAATAAAAGGAGAGCGAAAGAAGGCAAGCAGTTGTTTGAACCGCTTTATACCACAAAAGATGCAATGACCGCATTAACGTATTTCAAAAAAGTAAAGTATGGTGTTGTTTATCAATTATCTGATGGCACAACAGTTTCTTTTGAAGATGCCGGACATATTATAGGTAGTGCTTCGGTACACTTAAACATTAAAGAAAATGACAAAGAGCCAGTAAAAATTTCTTTTAGTGGTGATGTAGGCAGGTATAAAGATTTAATCTTAAATGCGCCAAAACCATTTAGGCAAGCAGATTATATTTTATTAGAATCTACCTATGGTGATAGTTTTCATGAAGATACAAACCCAGCAGAGGATAAACTTTTACAAATTATTGAAGATACTTGTGTAAACAGGAAGGGAAAATTAATTATACCCGCTTTTAGCGTTGGCCGAACTCAAGAGCTTTTATATTCTTTAAATAATTTAGAGTTAAAAGGGAAATTGCCTGCTGTTAAATATTATGTAGATAGTCCACTATCAGAAAAAGCAACGATGGTGGTAAAATCTTTTCCCTATAACTTTAATGAAAAAGTACAACAGGTATTAAAAATAGACGAAGATCCTTTCGATTTTAAAGGCTTACATTTTATAGAAGATACTGAAGAATCAATTGCTTTAAATAGTGATCCTTCTCCCATGGTTATCATTTCTTCAAGTGGCATGGCCGAAGCTGGAAGAGTGAAACATCATATAAAAAATAACATTGAAAACCCAAACTGTACCATTTTGATGGTGGGTTATGCAGAACCGTCTTCCCTTGCGGGGAGATTAAAGAATGGCGTAAATCCTGTTGGGATTTTTGGAGATGATTATCCCGTTAACGCAAAAATAGAATCGTTACAATCTATGAGCGCACACGGCGATCAGCATGATTTATTGCATTTT
>JACMNZ010000524.1 GCA_014378285.1 Pseudopedobacter sp. | reverse complement strand
GGAGGAAAAATTCTATTTAGTTTTTAATTGATCACCATATCATCTCACTTGTCCATTTCCTTTGACTATCCATTTTTCGGTAACCAATTTTTCTAGAGCAAAAGGTCCACGAGCATGCAATTTTTGGGTAGAAATACCAATTTCTGCACCTAATCCAAAAACACCACCATCCGTAAAACGAGTAGAAGCATTAGCATAAACTGCGGCGGCATCCACTTCATTCAAGAATATTTCAATTTTATATGAACTTTCACTAACTATAGCCTCAGAATGTTTAGACGAGTATTTTTTGATATGAGACAATGCTTCGTCAATCCCTTCAACTAATTTTACAGAGCATTTTAAAGATAAAAACTCTCGACCAAAATCTTTATCCTCAGCTTTTTTTAGCAATGGATAATCCAAAGTTTTCAATAATTGATAAGATTCATTATCAGCAAAAATCTCTACTTCATCTTGTTTTAAAAGTTTGGCCATCATCGGGATAAAATCTGCTGCGATAGATTTATCTATCAAAACAGTATCCAAAGCATTACAAACTGATGGACGAGTTACTTTAGCATTTCTTACAATCTGAGAAGCGTCTTCTAAATTCGCTGAACCCTCCACATAAGTATGGCAAACACCAGCACCAGTTTCAATTACAGGGACTTTGGCATTTTTCCGTACAAAATCTATCAAAGATTGCGACCCACGTGGAATTAATATATCCACGTATTTATCTGCTGTAAGCAATTCTTGTACAAACTTTCTATCAATTGGCAAAAGTTGGACTATGTTTTTATTTAAGCCAAAATCGTTCAGTGTATCTTGAATAATATTTACTAAAATTTTATTGGTTTCATCGGCATCGGAACCTCCTCTCAAAACACAAACATTTCCAGACCTGATGCATAATGATGCTACATCTACCGTAACATTTGGCCTGGCTTCATAAATTACCCCAACAACCCCCAATGCAACGGATTTTTTTTGTAAGAATAGTCCATTAGGCAACGTTTTTTCAATAAGAACCTGATTGGTAGGGTCCTGTAAAATAGCCACTTCCCTCACACTTGATGCTAAACCCAAAATACGCTCCTCGTTTAATAACAAACGGTCTTTTTTAGGATTATCATCGACCATCCTATCCAAATCTTTTTTGTTTTCTATAATGATACTGGATAGGTTATCTTCTATATTAGAAGCTATTTTAAATAAAACTTCTTCTTTTTTTTGTGCCGATAATCCTCTAATATGCGGAGTTGCATTTGAGGCATCAATCAATATTTGTGTGATATTTTCCATTTTTTTTAAATCAAAACGATATCATCTGCATGGGCAATCTCTAAATTTTGTTTGCTTTCAACTTGCTTAAGAATAACAGAATCTATTTTACTTTTTGCTACAGCAATTACTATTTTTTTAGAGTTTAAAATCTCTATAACCTCACCAGCTTCAAAATCCCTAACTACCTTGCTAACACCAACAGCTAATAAACTATGTCGGTTTAACAATGCTTTTACCGCACCTTCATCTATCTGTAGTTTCCCTTTAATTAAACTACCACTTGCTAACCATTTGTTTCTTGCAGATATATCACTTTTTTGTGGTTGGCAAAGTGTACCTGTTTTACCAGCAACAGCTTCTAATATTGCATTTTCAGTCTTGATTCCAAAAATCACTGCCTTAATACCCATTTGTGTAGCCAATCTAGCAAATGTTAGTTTTGATGTCATCCCACCTAAACCAACGCTAGATTTTTCTTTTTTTGCTAATGATAATGCCTCTTTATCTATCAATTTAATTTCTTTAATGATTATTCCATCTGCATCATAAACACCAGGAACAGAAGTACAATACAGAATCATTTCGGCACCAAAACCTACTGCAATCAACGTTGCTAATTCATCATTATCAGAAAACTTTATTTCTAAATTACTCACAACATCGTTCTCATTAGCAATAGGAATGATATTGCTCTTCCAAAGTTCTTCGTAAGTTTTTTTTAATTGCAAAAACTGATTTCGGTTAGAAAAGTGATGTCTTTCACACAAACTTTGAGCAATACAAATATCAAAAGGAACAAAATATTGTGAATATTTTTGAAGCAAAAGAGGATTACCAACTGCGGCTGCGGCTTTCTTTTCGCTTAATGTACCTTTATAATTCTTGAGGTTTTTTTTACCTGCCGCTACTGCACCAGATGATACTAAAACGATATTGTAAATTTTATTGAGAGAAGAAACTTGTTTGGCAATAGTCTCCATCACATTTTCATCAAGTTCATGATTAAAATTAGTGATTGAAGCGGAACCAAATTTTATGACGAGTATGGGCTTTTTCAATATTTAAGCCTAAATTATAAATATCAGGCTTAAATATTAAATAAATTAGTTTTTAATCAAGAATTCAATTTGCGTTAACGATTGAAATGACATCCTTTTTTGCTTTTTCGGCAAAAAAGATATAATGGAAAGCGTGTTAAAACTCCCATGAAACTTCTAAATAAAAATAAATTATCTGATTCTAAATAACCTTTATTATTAAAATAAATATCAATCTTTTACCTCACACACCTAAAACCCATATTGCTCAAACCAGAATCATAAGAGCTTTTCATTCTTCTGGCAACCCTATAGCCAGAGCAATAAGTATCATTGCACATAAAAGAACCACCTCTTGCTACTTTTTTTGGAGTATATGGATCATCGGGATCATAACTATCTGATGGCCCTTGAGGATTTTTAATGCCTCCTGGCTTAGTTACGGATTGGTAATAATCATTTCTATACCAATCGTTACACCATTCCCATACATTACCAGCCATATCATATAAGCCAAATCCATTTGGCGCAAAGGATTTTACAGGGGCTAAGTCTTTAAAACCATCTCTTACAGAATTTGCGTTAGGAAATGGCCCATCCCATGAGTTTGCTTTTGGTTTACCAACAGAAATCCCTTCATCTCCCCATGGGTAAATTTTATTTTGTTTTCCTCCTCTTGCGGCAAAT
>JACMNZ010000102.1 GCA_014378285.1 Pseudopedobacter sp. | reverse complement strand
GTTGATGCTACGGCTTCTGCGGTAGCGTATGCTAAAAAGACTAATAAAAACTATCCTAATTTAAGTTTCAGATTGGCAGATGTTTTAAAAGAAAATTTCAAAGAAAACGAATTTGGTGTGGTTATAAGCAGTTTATTTACCCATCATTTTGATGATGAAGCTTGGGGTTTGTTAATAAAAAAAATGCTTTATAGTTCTAAAAAAGCAGTGATCATTAACGATTTACACCGCCATCCTTTTGCTTATCATTCTATAGGGCTGCTTACTCAATTATTTTCAAAATCGCCAATGGTAAAGCATGATAGTAAGCTCTCTGTTTTAAGAAGTTTTAGTAAAAAAGAATTAGAGATTTTATTAAAAAAAGCAGGAGCTAAAAAATATTCTATAAAATGGATGTGGGCTTTTAGATGGCAGGTTATTATTTGGAAGTGATTTGATTCCAAAGCGGTTCTTTATCCCAATTTCCTTTCAAACCTAACGCCTTAGGGTCAACAGATGGGTATTTATCCATAAGTAATACTAACTTCTCACTAAATTGATTATCAGGTTTGATAATATTTAGTAAATATTTCATGCAACAAAGATTGATGTATAACATGTGATATTCGTTTTCTTTTGGAACGTTAGTAATCCATTCATTAGGAGGATTTGGTAATAATTTTGGACGACCTGGTAAATTCCTATTCCATAACCTACTATGATGAGCACAATAATTTCTTATTTGAGCAATAGATTGAAGCCAACTAGGTAAAAAAGTATGGTTTACCACCCCAAATTCCTTAGCAATTATATCTTTCGATTTGACATTATTTTTTAAATTTCCATATATTTTTGAAAGTGCTCCAAAACTTGTTAGTTCTAAAGTTTTCCAAGCTGGAGGATATCTCAAATCATCTTTATGTTTTTTCTTATGCTCTTTAATAAAAGTGTCTTTTGACCTTTCAATTTCTTCTTGAAAAACGAAAAGTGTTCTAATAGCTTCTGGAACGTTTTGATAAATTTCTAAATTTTGAAACCACCATGGGTCAAATTCATGAGAGAGATGATAAATCAATTTAGTTCTTAAACTTATTTCAATTTTCTCAATTACATCAAAAATTAGAACCCTTAATTCGTGATCAAAATTATAAAGAGAAATTACATCAGAAAATTTACTACTAGTTTTAAAAAGGTGATTTTCTTTCGGTTCTTCTTGCATTGGCCACCAATATCCCGCCAATCGATAATAGCTTATATGAGATAAATGATGATAAGCATTATCTTCTTTTGTAATCAATAGACCTCTGCTCTTTAATTGTTCAGTTTGATCTTCTATAAATAAAGCGTGTTTGAGATACATTAAGAGCAGTAAAAAAGTCTATAAAACAAAAGACACGCCCTGGGACGCTGTTCTTATGGGTAGCGTGGCGTGTACTGTTAATACAAATATCTAATTTATTTTGTAAATAAATGCAAATACTTCATTTATTTACATTTACCAACTTTAGTAAAGCACCCTAAACTTTATCGTATTCTCAATCTTCCG
>JACMNZ010000523.1 GCA_014378285.1 Pseudopedobacter sp. | reverse complement strand
ATTATTTAAAGAAACTTAAATTTGCTTTTGATGAAAAAAACAGCATTTTAGAAAGTATTGGAGACGCTTTTTTTGCGGTGAGTAAAAACTGGGAAATCAGCTATTTCAATAAAGTTGCAGAAGGATTATTTAATATCAGGAAGCTGGATATCATTAATAAAACTATTTGGGGTAATCTGTTTGATAAAAATGAAACAATATTCTATCCTCAATTTAAAGTTGCGCTTGAGACTAACAATTCGGTTCATTTTGAAGCCTACCATGAAAAGCAAGATATTTGGATAGAGGTGAGTGTTTATCCATCAGAGGTAGGTTTATCCATATACTTGAAAGATATAACTGAGCGTATCAATTACGTGAAAGCGATAGAGAAACAAAACCAAAATCTAAAAGAAATATCTTGGATGCAATCTCATGTTGTTAGAGCACCTTTAGCCAGATTGATGGGGCTCATTAATATAAAAAATATTATTATTAATGAAGAAATGACAGAGGATGAATTTTATGATCTCTTAATGAAGAGCGCTAATGAGTTGGATGATGTTATAAAAGAAATTACTAATAAAACCCAAATAGTTAATTAAAATTTGAAATCAAGCCTTCCAACTATTAGTATTAGAAGGATTGATTTTATTGAATTACCTAAATTACATGATGCTCATTAGCAGCAGAACTAGCATATATCCTTTCAATTATCTCTTTATTTTTAACCATCACTACCTTTCTTTTGATGCTAAGTTTAGGGGTAAGCTCGCCACCATCTATTGTAAATTCATTAGCCAGTAAGGCAATTTTCTTAACTTGTTCCCAATTTCCAAAATTAGAATTAAGTTTATTTACTTCTTCCCATATTTTATCGCAAACTTTAACATTTTTGATCAATTTTTCTGGTGCTATTTCAATAATTTCATTTTTTTTAGCCCATTCTATTAAATTCTCGAAGTTTGGTACAATTAAAGCAGATGGAAATTTCATGTTTTCCCCAACAATCATAATTTGCTCTATATAAACAGATTCTTTAAATTTATTTTCTAGCACCTGTGGCGATATATATTTACCACCAGCAGTTTTAAATATCTCTTTTTTCCTGTCTGTTATTGCTAAAAATCCATCTTTAAATTCGCCAATATCACCTGTATGAAACCATCCATTAATAATAGTTTCTGCAGTGGCATCTGGTCTTTTATAATATGCTTTAGTTACGCTTGGGCCTTTTACCAAAATTTCCCCATCCTCAGCAATTTTAACTTCTAAATTATCTAAAACTTTACCAACAGTTCCAAATTTTGTTTGTCCTTTATACGGACCATTAACGGCAATTACAGGAGATGTTTCGGTTAAACCATAGCCCTCTAAAACTTTAATGTTTGCACCCCAAAAAACTCGGGCTAAACGTTCTTGCAAGGCAGCACCACCAGATACGATACATAGGATTTCTCCGCCTAATGCATCTCTCCATTTGCTAAAAATAAGTTTACGGGCAATTTTTAATTGTATCTCATACAATAATCCATTTTTACCTTCAAACTCATACTGATGTCCTAATTTTAAAGCCCAAAAGAAAAGCGATTTTTTTACACCAGATAGCTCATGACCTTTTGCAACAATTCTATCATAAACTTTTTCTAACAACCTGGGCACAGTTGTAAAACAATGAGGTTTTACTTCAGCTAAATTTGATACAATGGTATCCATACTTTCTGCATAATAAACAGCTATTCCTAAATAGAAGTACATGTAACAAACCATTCGTTCAAAAATGTGAGATAATGGCAAGAAACTTAAAGCTCTAGTAATTTCTTTAGGATACATTGGGGCAGAGTATAAAACGTTACTTATCAGGTTTTCATGAGTAAGCATTACGCCTTTAGGGGTTCCGGTAGTACCAGATGTATAAATTAAAGTTAACAAATCATCTTTCGTGATTTTTGATTTGTGAGATTCTAAATCTATATCATTATTTTCTTCTCCTAATTTTTTAATTTCTTCCCAATATGGAAGGTTTTCAATTTTATCGAATGTGTAAATTTTCAAATCTAATTTAGATTCATTTTTTACGTTTAAAATCTTATCGTAAATCTGTTTAGTGGAAACAAAAATGATTTTTATTTCTGCATCATTTAAAATGAATTTTATATCGTTTTCTGCAAGTGTAGGGTACATTGGCACTTGTGTAGCGCCTATTTGCATAATCCCAAAATCACAAAAATTCCATTCAGGTCTATTTTCAGACATGATTGCAACTTTATCGTCTTTAGCTATCTTTAATGATAATAAACCTCTGCTTATTGCATTTGATGTCTGTATAAATTCATCAATACTATATTTCGCCCATTCGCCATTAATTTTTGTAGCTAAAATATCTTTGGTATCGTAACGCTCTTTGTTGTGCGAAAGCAAGTCAAAAACTCTGCTTATTTTTTCCATGATATATTGATTTTAGAAAATTATAATTGGTTCTTAGAAAATACAAAATGATTTTTGGATCATAAAGCTTT
This sequence comes from Pseudopedobacter sp., assembly GCA_014378285.1. GTDB lineage: Bacteria > Bacteroidota > Bacteroidia > Sphingobacteriales > Sphingobacteriaceae > Pseudopedobacter. Next base: position 2,850 of record JACMNZ010000523.1, on the reverse strand, counting down.
AATATCAAATGTATATAAAATATGATAACAAATATACTGTTGATGATTATTGATGCTTGATTATTATAAATAGATTCACATATTTTTTTTAATAAAAATCCATAAAAGTGTAAATCCTTAATATTTAATTATTTGAGTTTATTATTAAGCTGAAGTTTACAAAAAATTATTGTTTTAGTATATTTATTTTTTTTTTGGCATAAATTTGGCTCAATGCAACACTTTACAAATAATTAAAATTATGAGAAAATTAATCTTATCTACATTTACTTTAATTTGCTTTGCAATTACGGTATCTGCGCAAAGTAATTATAAAACCGGTGTGGGTATTAGAGGTGGAGGTTATGAAAATGGATTAACCATTAAACACTTTACAAATTCTAATACTGCAATTGAAGGTATATTAGGATTTAGACCTGGCGTAGTGGTTGTTACAGGATTATATGAAAAACATGCCGTTGCTTTTTCTGAACCATCTGTAAATTGGTTTTATGGAGCTGGTGCTCACATCGGCGCAATTGATGGCGATAGGTATTACAGGGGCTATGGTAAAAATCGTTATTATCGTGATAATGGTTTGCTTTTAGGTGCTGATGGCATTTTAGGGTTAGAATGGAAAATACCGGAAATTCCTTTTGCTTTATCTGGAGATTTACATCCAAGATTAGAGTTAGCTAGAGGACCGTTTCTTGATTTAGAGGCAGCTGCTACATTAAGATTTACTTTCTAAATTTAAATCCCAAAAAAATCCCGATTGGTTTTATCAATCGGGATTTTTTTTGCCATTTTTTTTAAAATCTAACTCCGAAGGTTAAAGAAACATTATTTCTTTTTGTATTTATGTTTGTAGTCGGCTGATTGTTTGCGGTTAAAACATAATTACTATAAGTAGAAAAATTACTGCTATTTACATAGGCCATATCCAAATAGTAAGTCCCAAATCTATATCCAAACCCGGCCGAATAAGAATTTACAGTGTAATCAGAATTATTTAAAGTTTTGTAGGGATTGCCTAAACTTTGAAAACCAGCTCTCAATAAAAACTTGTCAGTTATTTTATACTCAGTACCAACGTTGTAATTTATTATGTTTTTATATTGAGATTTAATATCTCTATTGGTATCAATATCCGTTTGTGAATTTGAAGAAGAGAAATTTATGGTAGAAAAATCTTCGTAACCAATATCAGCAGAAATAAAACCTCTATTACCAAAAAAGTAAGCTAATCCGCCGTTTATTCTTAACGGAGTTCTTAAATTATATTCAAACAGAAAAGAATCTGTACCTTTTATTGGATCTAAATTGTTATACAAAGTTTCAGAATAATTATCGGTAACAGAATACCAAGTAGGTGATTCAATAAAAACTCCTAACCTAAATTCTTTAGAGGGACGCACTATTGCACCCAATTTTAGATTTATTCCAGAACCATTAGTGTCAAAATTCCGAGTATAGTCAACATTATAATCAAAATTGTTTGTGGTTCCTGGTTGCCTAAATAATCCTATTTCATTTGTTTTTTCAATAGAACTATATCTAAATGATGATAAGCCTACGGTAGCACCTAAAAAAACTTGGTTACTAATATTTGCACCTAAAGAAAAATCTACGCTAGAATTTCCTCCAGTTCTATTCACAACCTGTAATTGATCGGATGTTAAAGAAGTTATTGGGTCATAAGTAGTAGTATTTATTCCTCGGTCATTAATTAAAAAAGAGTCATAGGCAGCGCCATTAATCTGATAAGCTAAGTTTGCTTGTGATTTATTCTCTTTTGTTGCATTTTGTGCGAAAAAATCGCCTAAACCATTTTTATTTGTAGTTAAACCATAATTAAAATCGTTTCTGTAACTTCCTTTTTTTTGGTATCCAATTCCAAAAGATAAACTAATTAATCCTTTATCTAAATCTTTAGTTTTATATGTTTTAGTATTGAATACAACTCCAACATTATTTAGATCTAGATTACTGCTTGTTGCACTTGTATTTGATAGCGAAATATCATTATTTCTTAATCTTAAGGTTGGGGTAAAGCTAAATTCAGATTTAGAGAACATCCCCAATCCAGCCGGGTTCCCGTATAAAGAACTTAAATCTCCACCAATAGCAGATTTAGTGCCTCCTAAAGCTTCAAACCTTGCAGTATTGCTATTTTGGAATTGTGAGAATCTTAGAACGTCTCCTAAATATTGGGCGTAGGTTGATTGTGCAGCTATTACTATAATAGCTGCTAAAATTATTTTTTTAAATTTCATGATTAATTTAATTACCTCCTCTTGTTGGTCTTGGTGATGAATTTCCGTTTGATGAACCTGATGATGATCTGCTGTTATCATTAGAAGAAGACGGTGGAGGAGAAGATGGTCTTTCTACCCTTGATGGTCTACTACTTGGTTCAGACGACCTTGAATTATCAGAACTTCTTGTTGGGGTTGATGTTGGCCTAGTAGGTCTACTGGTTGGCTGTTGTTGAGTTGGTCTTGTATCTCTAGAATCAGAAGAACCACCTCTGGTTGGTCTTGAGTTTGGTGTATAAGTTCCATTTCCCCTACTATCAACGGCTCTACCTCCATTATTTGGATAAGCAGCATCAGGTCTTGGTTGTCTTAAAGGTGGAATAGGAATGGTTCTGCCAGAAGACCTTTCATTATCATAACTACCTCTAGGGCGTGGGGTTAAGTTTCTAGAATTTACATCTCCGTAAAATCCATTTCCATAAAATCCATTTCCTCCATAAAAATTACCGTATGAGCCAATAAATCCTGGTTGGTAAAAGGAATACATGCCACCCCAATAGTTAGAGTTACCATAATAATTCCAGTTGTTAAAGTTATTGAAACCAAAACCATT
>JACMNZ010000522.1 GCA_014378285.1 Pseudopedobacter sp. | reverse complement strand
TAAAAAGAATTGAATACTTTCCAAGAATTAGGCGTTTCTGTGCAGTTTATACCAGCATTAGCAGAAAATAATATCGTTACGCCCACAGAAATACAAAAAAAAGCAATACCATTTTTAATTAAAGAAGGAACGGATTTTATTGGTCAGGCGCAAGCCGGGACAGGTAAAACCGCATCTTATGGTTTGCCTTTGTTACAACGTGTAAATCCAGATTTAAAGCAGATACAAGCTTTGGTTATTTGCCCAACAAGAGAATTGGCGCAACAAATTGCAAAACAACTATTTAAGTTTACTAAATATACCGATTTTAAGATTTTTACTGAGGCAGTTTATGGTGGGGAAAGAATTGATATCCAAATAGGACGATTAAAAAGACCTACTCATATTGTTGTTTCTACCCCTGGAAGATTAATTGATTTATTGGAGAGAAATATCATCAATCTTGAAAAAGTTGGGACAGTTGTTTTAGATGAAGCAGATGAAATGTTGAGTATGGGCTTTAAGCCTGATATTGATAAAATATTGGGTTACACCAATAAAAAAGCAAATACTTGGTTATTTTCTGCAACCATACCTGATAGTTTAAAAGAAATCATTAATGAATTTATGGCCGATGATGCCTTTAGGATTGAAGTAGAGAAAAAAGATATTATCAATCAATCCATTACTCATCAATATTTAATTGCTGATATAAAGGATAAAGTGAATGTTTTAAGTCAGTTTTTAAAACTTAGAGAAAACGAAAGAGGAATTATTTTTTGTAGGACAAAAGCATCGGCGCAAACTTTAGAAAAGCAATTAATAGCCAAAAATATCTCAGCGCAAGCCATACACGGAGATTTAGGACAACGCGACCGTGAAAAAGTGATGCGTTTGTTTAAAAGTAATAGGTTACAAATCTTAATAGCAACAGATATTTCTGCAAGAGGGATTGATGTAGATAGTTTATCTTATGTGCTACATTACCAATTACCAGATCAAATGGAATATTATACACATAGGAGCGGGAGAACCGCAAGGGCTGGTAAAAAGGGATATTCAATTGCATTTGTAGCACCTTCAGAATTAAACAAAATTTCAGATTTAGAGAAAGAACTCCATGTAAATTTCGAGAAAATTGATGGTTTAAGAGGGTAGGGGCAAATTTTTTTTATTCTTCGAGTTAATATAGCGATGAGAAAAGTTTTCTTAAATTTTTTACCTAATCAAATCAAAGATTATTATTTTAATAATATTGAAGATAAGACGATTAGTGGAAAAATAAATTCGATTATTCTTTTTGCAGTCCTCATGCTTTTATTTGCTTGCTCATTCATTTTTTTGACTAAAAAAATGAGCCATAATGAAATGATGAATTTTGATGAATTTATTACCAATCATATCATTTTCTATCGTTCCCCGCATTTAAATATCATTATGAAATATATCACTTTTGTTGGTGATATATTTGGATATATTATACTCTGTGTTATTTTTGGATTGTTTTTTTACTTTAAGAAAAACTGGAGAGTTTCTTTGCAGATTACACTAGTTTTAGTTTTAGCATCGGGAATAAATGTATTCTTAAAAAATTTTATAAGCAGGCCAAGGCCTCTTATAAACCGCATTATGTATGCTAATTTTTATAGTTTTCCAAGTGGGCATGCCATGAGCGCAATAGTTTTTTACGGATTTATAAGCTATTTAAGTTTGCTATTATTGAATAAAACTTGGCAAAAGGGTTTGATAATAACGTTTTGCATTTTAATGATATTTGCCATAGGCATCAGCAGAATTTATTTAGGAGTACATTATCCATCAGATATTTTAGCAGGTTATTTAGCTGGAATGGCTTGGTTAATGTTTTGTTTAGTTGTCCTTAACATACTCACTTTAAGAAAAATAAGACTTAATAGTTATAAATGACAAGATGTTGATGTCTTATCTATCTACTAATCATAAATATTAGACCGATATTTATTATCTTTGTAAAAAATACTTCTAAATCAGATTTCTTTTAAGCGAAGCATAACGAATTCCGTTTTTCCAAACGCCATAGTTAAAGTATATCTTATCTCAAATTTGTTAAATCCTTTAGTTTATACGATCAATCTAAGGATAATCTTAACACATGGAAGTATCATTTAAAATAGGTATTAACAACAACTAATAATAACGAATGGGCAGATCACAGGAAACCTTTAGTAAAAAGGAGAATGAAAAAAAACGATTAAAGAAAAGACAAGAAAAGCAGCAAAAAAAAGAAGAACGTAAAGAAACTTCTACTGACGGTAGCTTAGAAAGCATGATGGCTTACGTAGATGAATATGGAAATATCACAAATACACCACCAGACCCAACACGTAAGAAAAAAGAAATAGACGCTAGCTCAATAGAGATTGGTGTTTCTAAACAAGAGGAAGAAGATTTAACGGTTGAGAAAAAAGGTAAAGTAGATTTCTTTAACGATAGCAAAGGTTTTGGTTTTATTAAAGAAAATGGAAC
>JACMNZ010000521.1 GCA_014378285.1 Pseudopedobacter sp. | reverse complement strand
TTATTCATTTCCCAATCCGTAGAGACCACTTCACTAAACTCTACGAACAGAGGAGATAGATTAAAAATTTACTTGTTTTTTAAAGCTCTTACTATTAATGAATTCACATCGCTATGACCTGACCATGCTTTAAAACATGTATCTCTTTCCTGCGTGGAAAAATATTGAGCTGCAAATAAAATTGCAGATTGAACCTATTACGAGTTTTCCGATTGATAACCTTAACAGACTGAAAGGATTCATTAATGATGGGCAATGCTTTTCTAAAACAATAATTAAGAGATGTTGAACTAAATCCAAGATGACCGAAAAAATATAACTAAAAAAGCCTCCCGTTTTCCAGAAAGCTTTTCTTGTTTATAAGTTTTGCGTTAGGGATTGAAGCGGCATCCTTTTTTGCCTTACCATTTAGCAAATTGCAAAAAAGATACAGCGGAAAGCCCGCCACAGATTTTTCATCTGTGGAACGCCCAGATTATTTTACCCTATTAACTTTTTACTCACCAAATACTCTGCAATTTGAACCGCATTTGTCGCTGCACCTTTACGTAAATTATCGGCAACGCACCACATATTTAAAGTATTGGCTTGCGACTCGTCTCTACGGATACGGCCAACAAAAACTTCGTCTTTTTCATGGGCATCCATTGGCATTGGGTATTTCGCATTTGCGGGATCGTCCACCACAATTACTCCACTGGTTGCCGCTAAAAGCTCACGTACTTTAGCTAAATCAAAATCGTTTTCAAACTCTATATTTAAAGCTTCGGAGTGGCCACCCATTACTGGAATTCTTACCGCTGTTGCAGTAATTTTAATACTGTCATCGCCCATGATTTTCTTGGTCTCCAAAATCATTTTCATCTCCTCTTTGGTGTATCCGTTATCTTGGAAAACATCAATTTGAGGGATTACGTTTAAATCAATTGGGTAAGCATAAGCCATTTCGCCTTTTAAACCTTTACGCTCGTTCATCATCTGATTTACGGCTTTAACGCCAGTTCCGGTAACAGATTGGTAGGTAGAAACCACTACTCTTTTAATTTTATATTCGTCATGCAGCGGTTTTAAGGCCACCACCATTTGTATGGTACTGCAATTTGGGTTGGCAATAATTTTATCTTCTGATGTTAAAACATCAGCATTAACTTCTGGAACAATCAATTTTTTTGTTGGGTCCATTCTCCATGCCGAAGAATTATCGATTACGGTTGTGCCAACTGCGGCAAATTTTGGAGCTTGTTCTTCAGAAGTGCTTCCTCCGGCAGAGAATAAAGCCACATCTGGTTTCATGGCAATAGCTTCATCAACAGTTACCACTTTGTACTTTTTCCCTTTGAATTCAATTTCCTTACCTTTGCTCTTTTCTGAAGCAACCGGAATTAATTCTGTAACTGGGAAATTGCGCTCTGCTAAAACTTTTAACATTACCGTACCAACAAGGCCGGTGGCGCCTACAACTGCAACTTTCATGATTTTTCTTGTTTTTAAATTGTTAATTATTAGTAACTTGTATACT
>JACMNZ010000520.1 GCA_014378285.1 Pseudopedobacter sp. | reverse complement strand
TAAAAATCATCTCAGATTTATTCTGATACAATTTCTATATCTTCCATAAATTTAGTTTTTTCAGGGTCGGCATACATTCCATAAGCATCTACAACAACACCTTTAGAGCCATCTGCGCAATAAATAGCGTACAGAATTGTGTTATCATCAGGATTACTCATTCCTTCAAAACGATGTACCTCTACAATTTTCAACTTATCGGCAGAAAACTCTTTACCATCGCTATTGCTATGAATATTGTTCTCTTTAAAGTCAAATTCGTAGGTGTAACCACGAGTTTTTAAGTCGTTCATCGCTTCTGAAAGCGTATCGTAATTGTGGTTTTGAGAATTAAGTTTCATAATGTATTATTTATTTAATTATTGAAACAAAATTCATACCTAATCAAAACTTATTCCTCAAACACGTACATATCCAAAATAATATTCCATTTACTTTCAAGGTCTTTTTGCCAAATACGAATGTAATTGTATTTGTTTAAACCAATGCTTGCTTTACCATTGGTATAAGCCAAATCCCCGCTAAATGCCCTATCAACAAAATTAGGGAAACAAATAAGTGGCTTACCCATCTGATATATGAAATCTATGGCGTTTGATTTTCCAATTATGGGCAGTTGGTTTGGGAAATAAAATCTAACATTAGATGAGTAAAAATCATTTAGGCTTTTATTTCCTGATTTATCTAAAGATTTACTAAACAGTAAATCGGTACTAAAAACAATATCTTCCCTCATCTTTATTTTTTTAGGGCCAATGAGTTTAGAATATTTATAATCTATTGGGTCTATAAACTGATTAGCTGGTTTATACAAAGGCTTTTTATGTTCAATACCGGCATCTAAAACTAGTTTCCATTTTTTTTGATTTTTTGATTTCCAAATAGACAAATAATGCACATAAGAAGAAGACTCTTCGTTAGCAAGAGTATATAAGCCAGAAGTGAAGCCAAGATCTCCGGCTTTAGAAATCATAGCAAATTCTGGTTCCCGTGATAGATTTTTTGTATCAGAAGGATTTTGGTTATAGTATTCGTTAATGTTTATAGGGTTTGGTCTAAAAACAACACCTTTATCAGAAGCAAACTTTAAAAAAGATTTTGATAAACCTTCTTTAGAAAGATATTCATTAAAATATTTTTCTGCTTTTATTAAAGATGAAACAGTACCATCATTCTTTTGCGCAATTGCATTAGAATAAATGAGAATCAGAAGGAAAAGATAGATTATTTTTTTCATTATTTTTACGTTAGATCAAAATTAAAACCATTTATGAAAAGATTCAATATTACTATTTTATTTATTTTTTTTATAACATTAGGCGTAAAAGCTCAATATGTTTAAGATATATCTGGTAAGCCGGTTATTAATAAAGATTATATCAATATTACCGGTTTTCCTTTTTTAAATGATAATTGGAATAATGGTTCTATAACTACAGAAAACTGATAAGTTTATAATAATCTGTCTTTAAAATATGATCTTGTTGAGGATGTATTTTATTTTAAATCTGATAACGATGAACCCTTGCTTTTTATTGAGCCAATAAAATCTTTCGAATTAGATTTAGGCAATAATAAAGAAAGTTTTATTAACGGATTTCTTCCGATAGATAATTATACGTCTTTAAGTTATTATCAAGTTATATTTAAAGGTGGTAAGTGAGTTTATTTATAAAGGATAAAAAATATATTTCAAAAACTAAGCCTTATAATTCTGCCACTACAGAAAGAAAATTTATTGAAAATAGCGCATATTATATTTTTAGAAACGGCAAAATGGAAAAGATTAAAC
>JACMNZ010000519.1 GCA_014378285.1 Pseudopedobacter sp. | reverse complement strand
GGCTGTCCTAAATTATCCATCTATTAATAAACAGATAATCTTATTTCTTCTTTTTTGAAAAGTTTTTAAATCCAACTGCAATGCCTAATTCGCCAAAAGTACGTACTCTGTCTTCGATTTTAGCATTTGATGGTATTGTAACGTAAAGATATTTTCCATCATTATATAAAGAACTAATCGAATAGAATATTTTGTAAATTCCTTTTTTCCGATCAAATAGCTCAATTCCTGTCTGTATCGTATGATCATATAAAGTTCCTGTTTCAAAATATTGGGATTTGTTAATGTTTAGGGTTGCGTTGCTTTGAATAAAGATGTTGAATTTATAATTAAGACTATCCCTCTTCAGTATTTTTGTATTGATAAACTGAAAAACGGGTACCATTTGTATTTTGATGCCACCACCTAATCCATAAGTATTAATACTGGGATAAATGTTTTTACCATTACTATGATTATAATCTCCCAATGCACTTAAAGAAATGAGGTTCCCTAATCTAAAATCTTGCTGCAAGCTTAGTTTTAATAAATTACCATTTAACACTCTTGTTTCTTTATCATAAGGTATACCATAGCTAATACCCATATTAAATTGATTAAAATTGGTTTGCTGCGACATTGTAGCGCTGCTGATAAATACCAAGAAATACAGGAGTATACTTTTTTTCATCTGTGGTTTTTTAATAGATAAATAAACTATAAAACTAATATGATTTATTTAATTTAAAACAAATTTGTTACCTTATAAATCGTTTTAAATTAACAAATTGTAATTCTTTAAATCCCTAATCAATATGAAATATTTCAAACTTATCATTTTACTAATCATAAGCCAATCAGCTTTTTCGCAAACCACAATTGTTAAGCAAGACATTAACATCAAAAATATGGTGAACGATCTTTCTGCAAAAAATTTGGAAGCTACAGTTAGAAAATTGGTAAGTTTTGGCACTCGCCATACTTTAAGCGATACCACTAGCAAAACGATAGGAATTGGAGCAGCAAGAAATTGGATAAAAAGTGAATTTGAAAAATATAGTATAGAAAGTGGTGGAAGGCTAAAAGTTTCTTTCGATACTTTTGTGCAGCCAGCGGATGGAAATAGGGTTCCTAAAGATGCAACTTTAAAAAATGTTTTGGCAACTTTGCCTGGCACCGACCCAACTGACGACAGAATATTTATAGTTTCAGGACATTATGACTCTAGAGCTTCACAAGCTAATGATGCAGTTTCAAAAGCACCTGGAGCAGTTGATGATGCATCTGGAACGGCAACTGTAATGGAGTTAGCAAGAGTAATGAGTAAGCAGAAATATAACGCTACTATTATATTTATGGCTGCTGTTGGCGAAGAACAAGGTTTATACGGTGCAACTCATTTAGCAAAAAAAGCAAAAGCAGAAGGTTGGAATGTTGTCGCAATGATTACAAACGATATAGTTGGTAACACTTATGGCGAACAAACTGACTTAAAAGATAACCGATCGGTAAGGGTTTTTAGCGAAGGAGTGCCGGTAACAGAAACTAAACAAGAAGGTGGATTAAGAATTGCCGTTGGCGGAGAAAATGATAGCCCTGCTAGAGAATTTGCGAGATATGTTAAAGAAGTAGCTGAAAGATATGTGGATCAATTAGAGGTGAAATTGATTTATAGAAGAGACCGTTACTTACGTGGTGGTGATCATACTGCTTTTTCACAAGAAGGTTTTGCTGCAGTGAGGTTTACAGAAATGAACGAGAACTTTAATAGGCAACACCAAGATGTAAGAGTAGAAAACGGTGTTGATTATGGAGATATGCCAGATTTTGCGGATTATAATTATATCCAAAAAGTTTGTCGGATGAATTTATCTGTTTTAGCAAATATTGCTAAAGCACCCGCAGCACCAATTAATGTTGGTGTGGTAACTTCCGATTTAACGAATAATACCACTTTAAAATGGGAAGCACCAAAAAGTGCCAAACCAACTGGTTATTATATTTTGATGCGTGAAACTACTTCCCCTTATTGGGAGAAGAAAATTTACGTAAGCGATACTCAAATAACTTTGCCTTATTCTAAAGATAATTACTTTTTTGCCGTTCAATCTGTAGATGCAGAAGGACATGAAAGTTCTATTGTTTTTCCTAAGCCGATGAGGTAATCACCAAAATTTTTAATGAGATATTTCTTTCACATAGCTTATGTTGGTGCAAATTATAATGGTTGGCAAAAAAACGGAAAAACCAACAGCGTTCAAAAAGTTGTTGAGGAATGCTTAAAGCAGATTTTAAAATCTGAG
>JACMNZ010000518.1 GCA_014378285.1 Pseudopedobacter sp. | reverse complement strand
TGTTTAGGTACAAAAGATTATCATATTTCTGCGCCAAAATCGCAATTTGGACACATGTTAGGTGCTGCTGGAGCTGTAGAATTTATTACAGCTATTTTAATGCTTCAAAAACAAGTGGTTTTACCTTGTTTAAATTCAAATAACCTAAATTTAGAACAAGAAAACTTTCAGAAAACAGATAAATGGCAAGGACCAATATCGCCTTTGGCAGATTTTAGGGATATATTGCCTCAACAAAGCTTTAAAAAAGAAATCAATTCCGTCACATGCCTAAACTATGGTTTTGGTGGTACAAATAGTGCTATTTTAATTTCAAAAGATAATTCATGATTAACAATCAAGGTAAAGTTGCAGTAGTTTTTGGAGTGAGAAACGACAGTTCTATTAGTTTTCAAGTCGCCTTAAAATTAAATCAATCTGGCTGTAAAGTCGTATTGAATTATGTTGATGATACCAAAGAAGATGTGCTTTTTTTGATGAAACAAAACGGCATGGATATTACTTATGCCGCTAATGTTGATGTAAGAAATGAGGAAAATATTAAGAGGTTTTTATCAAATGTTTATGAAGGTTTAGGTGCGATTGATTATATTTTACATGGTGTGGCTTTTGGAAGCCAAAATGTAATCTGTTATTCTTTACCCGGAAGTTCTGAAAAAACACCTTTATACATTGATATTCCTTTTGAGGATTTAATGGATTCTTTTAACATTAGTGCTTATTCTTTATTGAGGATTTGCCGTGTTGCCGAACCATTTTTTGCTAAGAATGCTTCAGTTTTAACTTTAACCTATAATGCATCGCAAAGGGTATTTCCAGGTTATGCAGGGATGTCTATCAACAAAGCGGCTTTGGAAAACATCATGCTTTATTTGGCCAGTTATTTTAGAAAGAGTGGTGTGAGAGTAAACGCCATTTCTGCCGGTTTAGTAATGACCACTTCTGCTGGGGGCATTAACGGCGTTAGGAAACTAAGAAAACTAGGAAAAATTACGGCTCCGTTAGGAAATGTAACAGCCTCCGATGTTGCTGATGCCGCCATATATTATTTCTCGGATTTGTCTAAAAAAGTAACTGGGAATATCCATTTTGTTGATGGAGGTTTTAACATTATGGGAGTTGCTGTAGATGAAGAATGATTTTGAAAAAGACATCGAAAATATAGCGATTAGCAAAGATTTTGCTGTTGGCAATGATGTCGTGTTTCTGCCCGATTTTATAGAATCCTTTAATCCATTATTTAAGAAAAAAATTTATACTACAGAAGAAGTTGCTTATTGCGAGCAATTTGAAAATCCTCTCCTAAGATATGCTTCTACTTGGGCTGCCAAAGAAGCTATTTATAAAGCCATAAAACAATTAAATACAAAGCCAATTTTCTTTAAAAAAATAGAAATATTTCGTTCTAAAATTGCCGGAATACCTACCGCTAAACTTCCAATTTTATATAATAATTTTGAGTTTAGTTTAAGTATAAGCCATGATGGAGATTATGTTTGGGCAATTGCAATTCTTAAAACCAAAGGTTAAAATAAATGGTAATTAATTCGCTTATTTAATACAAATGTCTTAAATTTATAGACATAAGTCTAATGATAAAGATATGGTAGACCAAAAAAAAGTTAAGGAGTACAAAATAGATCAGGAGTTAAATCTGTTTTTTGGTGAGCCTGATGTTATGTTGTATCAGACTACGCCAAAAAAAAATATAAAATATTCAGAGTTTTTGGATGATAAAATGATGATTATTTCGGCTATTAGGGCTGGTATTCCATATTCTTTATTTGAGGTAATACAAGAACAAGCGCCATTTACGGAGGCAGATTGGGCAGA
>JACMNZ010000101.1 GCA_014378285.1 Pseudopedobacter sp. | reverse complement strand
TAACTGAGAAGATAAATGAAGCTTTTCTAAAAGTTCATCTGTCCTTTTATGGATTTTATCTTTATCCCATTTTAAAAGTTTGGGAACAATTGCAATATTTTGGGCAATGGTATAATGAGGAAATAATCCATGGTTTTGCAATACATATCCTATTCCCAATCGCAATTTTTCTTCTTGAATGGTTTTGATGTTTTCGCCATCTATAAAAATTTCGCCAGAACTAGGTTCAATTAAGCGATTAATCATTTTTAGGGTAGTAGTTTTACCACAGCCGCTTTTACCCAATAAAACTAGCGTTTCACCTTTCTTTACGCTAAAGCTGATATTTTTGACAGCTTGGATATTTCCAAAAGTTTTACTGATGTTTTTTAGCTCAATCATATAAATACTAAACCAATCAAATTAAGTTTGGTTACAGCAATATAAAAATTAAAGAAGGGAATTTTTAAGAAAAGGAAATTAAATCCCTACCATTTCGCAGGTTTTTTCTGCTGCGATTTTTTCTGCGTTCTTTTTGTTGTAATCTATGCCGCTTGCCATGGCTTCCCCATTAATTAAAACCTGAACGCTAAATAGTTTATCATTATCGCCCTCTAGGTTATCTATGGGTTCAAAAACGATTTCTTTAGAATGCCTTTGACACCATTCTATCAATTTACTCTTAAAATTTGTTTCGGTAAGCTCTAACTGATGGATGTCAATGTGTGGCTTTATGATTCTTTGGGTAATGAAATCTTTGGTAAAATCATAACCCTTATCCAAATAAACGGCCCCAACTAAAGACTCAAAAGCATCGCCTAAAAGCGAACTGTGTTTTGCGCTGATATTTATCGTTTTTTTATCAAACTCTATCAATTCATCAAAACCAAGCTTTCTACCCAATTGATTCAAATTTGCTCTCCTTACAATTTTAGAGCGCATTTCTGTTAAAAAACCTTCGTCTTTATATGGGTAAAGTTTAAAAAGTACTTCTGCAATTACAGACCCTAAAACAGCATCGCCCAAAAACTCTAACCTTTCGTTATTATTTTTAGAACCATTTTTTAGTATTAGCGCAATGGATTTATGCCTAAACGCCATTTTATAAAGCGATAAATTACCAGGCACAAAACCAAGTAAATTCTTTAAAACCTTTACGTATTTACGATCGGGAGAAATATGGAGTTTATATATCCTAGATAGGGGCATTCAAATTTATTCGCTAAAAGATAAACGAGTTTAAATTCTAAAAGGTTTCTGTTAATATTACTCTACGTATTTTTTAAAGATTACAGATGCATTATGCCCACCAAAACCAAAAGTATTTGATAATGCAGCATTAATCTCTCTTTTTTGTGCTTTATTAAAGGTAAAGTTCAATTTAGAATCAAAAGAAGGATCATCTGTAAAATGGTTGATTGTTGGAGGAACAATTCCATTTTTAATTGCCAAAATACAAGCAATGGATTCTATCGCACCGGCAGCGCCAAGCAAATGCCCAGTCATAGATTTGGTAGAACTGATGTTTAGTTTATAAGCATCTTCACCAAATAAATCGCCAATAGCTTTAGTTTCGCTAATATCGCCTAAAGGTGTAGAGGTACCATGTACGTTAATGTAATCAATATCTGATGTGGTCATCTCGGCATCATCCAAAGCAGATTGCATCACCAATTTTGCGCCCAAACCTTCTGGATGTGGGGCAGTAATATGGTTAGCATCAGCACTCATGCCACCGCCTACAATTTCTGCATAAATTTTTGCGCCACGGGCCTTTGCATGTTCCAGCTCTTCTAAAATAATTGTTCCTGCACCTTCACCGGCAACAAAACCGTCACGGTCTTTATCAAACGGACGAGAAGCTGTTTTTGGATCATCATTTCTTGTAGAAAGGGCATGCATTGCATTAAAACCTCCAATTCCGGCTTCGTTTAATATTGCTTCAGAACCGCCAGATATAAACATATCCGCCCTACCCATTCTAATATAAGTAAAAGCATCAATTAAGGCATTAGTAGATGAAGCGCAAGCAGAAACGCAAGAAAAGTTTGGCCCACGTAATCCATATTTCATAGAAATATGACCTGGAGCAATGTCAATAATCATTTTTGGGATAAAGAAAGGATTTAACCTTGGCGTTCCATCGCCTTTGGCAAAATTAGAAATCTCATCTAAAAATGTTTTAAGCCCGCCAATACCAGCTCCCCAAATTACTCCAATACGGTTGGTGTTTAATTTGGTAAAATCTAACCCGGCATCTTTTACTGCTTCCTCGGTAGCAACCAAAGCATATTGAACAAATGGATCTAATTTACGAGCCTCTTTTTTCTCCAAATAGTCTTCAGCAACAAAGTCTTTTACTTCGCAAGCAAACTTTGTTTTGAATTTTTCTGTATCAAAACGTGTGATAGGAGCGGCACCGCTTACCCCGTTAATCAAACCTTCCCAAAATTCTGGGACTGTTTTTCCTATGGGAGTAAGCGCCCCTAAACCTGTAACAACAACTCTTTTAAGCTCCATTTATTCAATTAAGCAATAATTACTTTACGTTTTTTTCCAAATAAGAGATAGCTTGACCAACAGTGCTGATGGTTTCTGCTTGATCATCTGGGATGGCCACGTTAAATTCTTTTTCAAATTCCATGGTCAATTCAACGGTGTCTAACGAGTCGGCACCTAAATCGTTAGTGAAAGAAGCCTCAGGAGTTACTTCTCCTTCGTCTACACCTAGTTTTTCAACGATAATTGCTTTTACTCTAGAAGCGATATCAGACATAATACTTATAATTAAGGGTTAAAAATTCTGTGCAAAGAAAAATAAATTCTATTAAATATCAAACTTTTTTGTTTTTGCTCTAATTTTACAGCGTTTAACAAATGCTTTTAATCGGTTTAAAGCACCGAAATTAAACTTTATTATTTTGAATATGAAATTTTTAAAGCTAGAACTTGATTTCAATTTTAAATTATTGGCCATAACCTCCCAATTAAGGGACTACAGGCTATGTTATGCAATCAATAAATATACCGAAACTGATTTTAGAAAAGTTGAAGACCTATCATTAGCCTTTAAAAACCTCCCTATAAAGTATTTTTCTAAGTATTTATATTGTACAAAAGATTTTGGATGTGAGTTTTATCTCATCGCAAACAAAGGAACAGAAGGTTATTTTATACCAGAAATGAAAGAATCAGATTATTTTGTTTTAATCAAACAATATATAGACGAGGAAGACCTTGATTTATTTCACTCACAATTAAAGCTAATAGACGATATACAGGCGGTTGTAGACATTGATCCAACAAAACTAAAATCAAAAGAAAACCTGATTTTTTAAATCAGATTTGAGTTAGTGTTAAAAATACACTATTTTTGAAAGTTAGATAACGGCTTATACTTCAAAAATAAGACCAAAACCATTTAAAAATATATGAAAATTATTCAAAAAAAAACCAAGATAGTGGCAACTCTTGGCCCAGCCTCATCAAATAAAGACATCTTATTAGCAATGATTAAGGCAGGTGTGGATGTTTGCCGATTAAATTTTTCTCACGGGAAAGTAGAAGATCACCAAAAAGTAATTGATATCATCAGGGAAATTAATCATAAATATAAAACCAATGTTGGCATTTTAGCCGATTTACAAGGCCCTAAAATTAGGATTGGTTTGGTAAAAGATGGCGGTATCAATTTAATAAACGGAAACCAGATTACTTTTACTACTAAAGAATGTATTGGCGATGACCATCAAATTTACATGACTTACGAGACTTTCCCTCAAGATGTTAAAGCAGGAGAAATTATCCTTTTAGATGATGGTAAATTGCAATTAAAAGTAATTAGCACTGATAGAAAAGAGACCGTAGTTTGTGAAGTGGTACATGGTGGGGTTTTAACTAGCCGTAAAGGAGTAAACCTTCCTAATACAAAAGTATCAATCCCATCTTTAACAGAAGAAGATTTGAGCAATTTAGAGTTTGCTTTGCAAAATGATGTAGAGTGGATTGGTCTTTCATTTGTGCGTACAGCAGAAGATATTATCGATTTAAAAAGAATAATAAGCCGTAGCGGAAGAACAGCTAGGGTAATTGCCAAAATTGAAAAACCAGAAGCTATTGACAATATAGATGCTATTATTGAAGTGACTGATGGTGTGATGGTTGCCCGTGGAGATTTAGGGGTTGAAATGCCTTTGGAAGAGGTGCCAGTTTTGCAAAAAATGATTGCAAGAAAATGTAATATCGCTTCTAAACCTGTAATTGTTGCTACTCAAATGTTAGAGAGCATGATTACTACTCCTCGCCCAACCAGAGCAGAAGTGAACGATGTTGCAAACTCGGTTTTGGATGGTGCAGATGCAGTAATGTTAAGTGGCGAAACTTCTGTGGGAGAGTTTCCTTTGATTGTTATAGAGACCATGAGCAAGATTGTAAAACATGTAGAAGATACTTCTTACCCTTATTATAAAGAAAAACAATTAGACGAAACTTCTGCAACCTATATAGCCGATGCTGTTTGTAGCTCTGCAGTATTTTTAGCTCAAAAAACCAACGCAGCAGGAATTGTTTCCATGACTTCTTCTGGTTATACGGCTTTTCAAATTTGTAGCCACCGCCCAAAAGCAGGTACTTACATCTTTACTTCTAATAACAACTTATTAAATACGTTGAGTTTATTGTGGGGTGTTAAAGGTTTCTATTACGATAAATTTGATAGTACCGATAAAACCATTAGCGAGGTAAATAAAATATTAAAAGCAGAAAAAATAATCGAATCTGGAGATTTGGTAATCAATACTGCAGCTATTCCGATTGAGAAAAAAGGGAAGACTAATATGATTAAAGTGAGTGTGATTGAGTAGTTTTCTCTAAAGCTGTAAGCTAAAGGCTGAATGCTAAAGGCTGAATGCTAAAAAAGCGTCCTGAAAATTAATTTTCAGGACGCTTTTTTTGTGGGTAAGGTTGGTTACCAGCGCTTATGACGATAAAGATGGTGTGAAATCCAATTAAAAAAAATGCCCGAATAAATTCGAGCATTTTAAAAATAAATCCAAAAAAAATTATCTGTCTATAGAGCCTAATACTTTTTTCATAAAGCTATTTAAAGCATCTTTCTCTTGTAAACCTTCGCTTACTAGTTGATGAACCTCTATAGCACCACATAAATTAGATATCAGCTCTCCAATAACATCAAGTTCTTCACCTTTTATAGAGGAAACTTCAGAAATATTTTCTAAAACGGTGATGGAATTGTTAATTTCATCAACAGAACAAGTGTTATATATTTGCCTAATTACTGGTAATTTCATTTAATAAACCTTTTAATAAATCTTCTTTGTTGGTTTGTACTTGGTTAACTAAAACACCATTTTTGAAACTCGCAAAAGTTGGCAAATTAGTAACATTAGCTAATTTTCTTGAATTCGGAAATTTTTCAGCATCAACTAAAACAAATGCTATTTGCTCATTTTCTGTTGACAGCCTCTTAAATTTCGGTTTCATTAATCTACAGTTTCCACACCATCCTGCAGAAAACTGTACCATAACTATTTCGTTTTTTGAAACAACAGTATCTAAACTATCGTCTTCTAATTCTAATAACATATCTTTTTTTAACCTTTCATTATTAATTAGCTGAAAAATATTCAGCAACACCTTTCTGACTAGCAACCATTGCTGTTTCGCCTTCTTCCCAATTTGCTGGACAAACTTCCCCAAATTTCTCTACATGGATTTGAGCATCAATTAAACGAAGATATTCATCTATATTTCTTCCTAAAGGGAAATCATTGATAGATTCATGCCTTACAATACCTTCTTTATCAATTAAAAATGTTCCTCTGTATGCTATTGGAGCCCCTGCAAAAGACCAAGTTCTGGTCTCATTGTTGAAACTATATTCTCCTCCAAGTACGCCAAAATTCATTGAAATTATTTTAGAGTTATCAGCAACAATCGGAAAAGTTACGCCTTGAATTCCTGCATTGTCTTTTGGCGTATTTAACCAAGCCAAATGCGTTTCTTCAGAATCAGTTGAACAACCAACCACTATCGTATCTCTTTTCTCAAATTCAGCAATTTTTTCTTGAAATGC
>JACMNZ010000100.1 GCA_014378285.1 Pseudopedobacter sp. | reverse complement strand
TAAGATCATAAATGATCATCACAATAAAATTTAGGAATGATTTGAATATCTATTGTAAATTTTCTAAAGCTTAAATGATACTAATTTTAAAATAAAATAATAATCCATTAGCCTGATTTTGATTACTAAATCTGTTTTTGAAATAGTTTAGGCAGAATTTAACTTTGCGTTAACGATAGAAACGGCAACTTTTTTTGTGCCAATCGTTTAGCAAGTAACAAAAAAACTATAGTGTATAGCGTGTTAAAACGCCCAAAAAATATTTTAGTAAGAAAACAATTATCAAACACTGGTTAAAAACTTTATTATAATGATTCACAGATTTTAAAATGCTAAAACCCGTTACCGTTTTATCAACCATCACATATTTTGTATCATTGAAAAAAAAATCATTTCTGTATGCAACCTTTCTTGCAAATCTATCATCTTGCATACAGAACCTTATATGAATTTGAAACACAAATACGCTTTAGAAGATATTGTTAAAGGATGCCAAGCCGGGGAACGGAAGTTTCAAGAGATGCTTTACAATACCAGTTCCAGCAAAATGCTGGGAATATGTACACGTTATGCCAAAGATACTTTTGAAGCTGAGGACATGATGCAAACCGGTTTTATAAAGGTCTTTAAAAAAATTAACGACTACCGCGGTGAAGGCTCATTTGAAGGTTGGATGCGTAGGATTATGGTGCATACTTCTATCGAATTTTATCGTAAGAATTTACGCAGTTTAAACGTAGTGAATATTGATGAGACTCATGAACAAGCAGTTTCATCAGATTTTGATATGAGTAGCTTAAACGTAAAAGATTTAATGCGTTTGATACAAAATTTAAGCACTGGTTATAGAATGGTATTTAACATGTACGCCATTGAAGGTTATTCGCACAAAGAAATTGGCGAGCAATTGGGCATTACAGAGGGAGCCAGTAAATCGCAATTATCTAGAGCTAGAGCGATATTAAGGGAACAAGTTTTAAAATTGGAAGGATATAAAAATGAAGCCAATGTTGGATAAAGATTTTGATCAGCTTTTTAAATCTTCTTTTGAGGATTTTGAAGTGCAACCAGCGGCAAACAGCTGGGATAAAATAACTGATGCCTTGGATAAAAAACCAAAGAGCAAAAGTTTTGGGATATTTTTGATGGCAGCAGCAAGTGTAGTAGTGGTTTTAGGCATTGGGATTGGTTTATATACCAAACCAACCGAAGTGATTAAGCTGAGGGGAAATACCGATGAGGTTTTAAGCCAATCTTCTAATGAACAAAATAAGGGTGTGGGGATTGTTGAAGATGCCGATGAAGAAAATGTAAAAAGCGAAACCGTTATCGATATTAAAAACAATAATACTTTAGCTAATAATCAATCCATTACAACAAAAAATAAAAATAATTTTAAGACCGATGCAACCATTGGCAGTACAAGCAACGTCTTATTAATAAAAGATACTGAAATTGAACCTTCGCAAATGGTTGGAACCAAGGCGGTAAGAGCAAAAACAGTAACCGAGCGAATCTTAGAAGATGAGGCCTCTAAAAATTTAGATGATACTAAGGTTAAAACCCAAACTCTTTTAGCACAAAACACCATTGATGAAAACCTGGTAGAAAATGGTAACCGAACTAACAGGAGACAAAAAATAAAATCGGTGGGAGATTTGGTCAACTTCGTGGTAGCCAAGGTTGACAAGCGAGAAGAAAAAATAATAAAAATGAGCAAAACAGACGAAAGTGATAACGAGATTACTGGAATCAACCTTGGCTTATTCAAATTCAGAAAAATAAATTAGAAAGCATTAAAAATTAAAAGAAGATGAAAAAAATATACTTATTTGTAGTTGCGCTACTAATTGTAGGCACTGCTCAGGCTCAAGAACAAGACACACTTAAAATATTAAAAAAAGGAACTAAAACCTCTATGATTATTGATTCTAGCGGGGTAAGCATTACAGTTGGCAAAGCAGATTCTGTTAAAAAAGCTAAAAAACCGATTAAATATCCACATACTACATTTGGTTTAACGTTTGAGCATTTTGATATTGGTTTAGGAAAATACCATACTGGTTCGGATTTCTCTGCACCGGCAGCTTATCCTTTTTTAGAAAACAAAACCTGGAAAACTTTAAATATAGGTTTTGACCTATTACAATTTGGGGTAAGGTTTAACCCTAGTTTTAAAATGATGTTGGCAGCAGGTATAGATTGGAATTTAATTAGATTGGTGCAAAATGTTACGATTCAACCAAATCAGCCTACTTTAACGTCTACCCAAGACGCCGTAATTTATGATAAGAACAGGTTATCTAACAAATATTTGAGGATACCTCTATATTTTGAATTTCGCAGTCCGCAGGGGGAGAAAGGCAAAAGATTTTCAATTGTTGCAGGACCAGAAATTGGCTTTTTATTAGACGGTAAAGTAAAACAAAAAAGCAGCGAAAAAGGAAAGGTCAAATTTAAAGACGATTATAATTTTGAGCCTTTCCGTTACGGAGCTAATATAAGAGTGGGATACGGCGGAGCCGGATTATTCTTTAAATATTATATGAACGATGTATTTGCTAAAAGCCAAGGCCCTGCAGATTATAAAAACTTAAACTTCGGATTGACATTTGGATTTTAATCTCAACATTAAAAAACTTCATAAACCCTCGTTTTTAATTAAACGGAGGTTTTTTTTGTGATCATATTTTATACTAAAATTATAAATTCAATTAAGAATCCATTTTTATCATCTTAAACAAATATCCAGTACATCTTAATTTTTTTTATCTTTACGGCCCTGTTAAAAATAAGAAAATGCACTTATTGCAATTAAAAAATGTAAGTAGAAATTTTCAGGAAGGAGTGCCTTCTGGTGTTTCGGGTATCGATTTAAGTATTGATGCAGGCGAAATTGTAACCATCATCGGCGAAAGCGGAAGCGGAAAAACTACATTGTTAAAACTGATTTATGGTTACTTAGTACCTCAAAAAGGAGAAGTACTTTATAACGGAATAAAAGTTAAAGGCCCAACAGAAAAACTGATTCCGGGGCATGATGAGATGAAAATGGTAACGCAAGAACTTACCTTAAATCTTTACGCCAAAGTTTTCGATAATATTGCTTCCCAATTATCAAATACAGATTTACAGGCTAAAAGTCAGCTAACTTTGCAAACTATGGAGTTTCTGCGAATTGACCATTTGGCAGAGAAAAAAATTGTAGAGTTAAGTGGTGGGGAGCAACAACGTGTAGCCATTGCAAGAGCCGTTATTACCGAACCAAAAGTTTTATTATTAGATGAGCCTTTTAGCCAAATTGATAGCGTTTTAAAGAAACAATTACGCGATGATATTGAGCGCCTATCTAAATTTTTAAAGATTACCATCATCATGGTTTCCCATGACCCTACTGATGGTTTAGCGCTTTCAGACCAGTTATTGATTGTAAAAGATGGTAAAATATTAAGGCAAGGTAAACCTCAAGATTTATATTTTAATCCTCAATTTGCTTATGTAGCCAAGATTTTGGGAAGGGCTAATTTACTGAGAAACCTGAGTTTTTTACCCCAACAGCACATTAATTATGCAGTTTATCCCAATCAGCTAAAGCTAAATCCTTATCAAGGTGTGGCCGAAGCAACTGTAAAATCAATCCATTTTAGTGGCGCTTACCAAGAAGTAGAATTAGTAACAGAAGGAAAGGTGATTTTAGTTCATGATCATCAATTTTTGAATCTAAATATTGGCGATACAATTTATTTTGATGTGGATTCTTTCCAAGAATTAAATGATTAGTTTTTTCAGTTAATCAGAAAACAAAACGATTTACCGTTTTAAAATCAAGTATCCTTTATTCAGTTTTCGCTTATTATCTTGATCAGTATAAATGATGTAATAATAAACTCCATCTACCAAATCTTTATTTGAATTTGTTAAAATACCTACGTTTGCTACACCTCTAAAAGAATTTCCTTTATTATCATATCCTTTGGTACGGTAAACCTCATTACCCCATCTATTAAAAATAATAACCTCATTATTAGGGTATTT
>JACMNZ010000517.1 GCA_014378285.1 Pseudopedobacter sp. | reverse complement strand
TCTAAAAAAATACCATGCGCATTTCCTTCATTTAAGCTGATAAAAAACGGAATGCTTCGATAAAGTGGATCCTGATGTTTGGCAAATGAGTAAGTATCCGAATTCCAGTTTTGTAAACGCTTTCCTCTCAAATTCAAATCGGTAGGCTTATCACCTAAACCGTAAAAAGCTTCTTCGGGATAACATTTTTTGGTGCAATAAACATAATAACCACCAAATTGCTCGTTTTCTTCCCAGTGCATTCCTAAATAATCTTCATTGATGACTTTACCATCATTATCAACAAAAGAGATGTGAAAGTTTGATTTATTAACATGACAAGAAACCGTATTTGTAGAAACGGCATAGTACTCTTCTTCTTCGGTAAAAGTAAATACTGCTACTTTTTGATCTATCTGTGGAACAGCATAAGAAAACTCATCTAAAAAAACACTATGTGGAGCTAAACGAACACGAATTATTTCGTCACTTACTACCTTAATTTCAACGGAAGCAGAACCATCAGAAAAAATATATTTATTACTTTCTTGTCTTACCTCTTTTACCACCCCAAGAAAAACCTTTTCGATAGGTTTTAAACCCACAATAGGATTATTTACATGTTGTATTGTCTCTTCATCTAAATCTTCTACTGTCACCACTGGATGCTCGGAAGTATCCATTTTGTCTTTTATATTTATAGGATCTTCTGCTAGATCTTTATCTTTCTTTTTCATTTATTAATAAGCATTATCTATGTCGCTAATATGCTTATTATCCTCCACTTTTAGAAAAGTATTTAAACATATTATCTTGCCAACTACGCAATAAAATAAGGTATTTATTACTTTTTTATTGCTAAAACAGCATCATCTTTAACAAAAAGTGTTAAAAAGCCTGCTATTATCATACAGATACCACCTAACATGATTGTTTTTACAGTATGGCCATTAAAAAAATGTTGTGTAAAAAATCCTAAAACTAGTCCACTTACAATTTGTGGAATTACCACAAAGAAATTGAATACTCCCATATAATATCCCATTTTATGAGATGGTAAAGAGCCCGCTAAAATTGCATACGGCATGGTTAAAATACTCGCCCAAGCAATTCCAATTCCTATCATTGGGTAAATAAGTAGCTCTTTGGTTGTGATTAAGAAAATAGAAGACAAACTTAACCCTCCGATGATTAAACACAACATATGAACAAATTTTCTACTGGTCTTTTTAGCTAAAATTGGTAAAATAAAAGCTGCCAAAGCAGATACCCCACTATAAACGGCAAACATGATTCCTACATAATTTCCAGCATCCTGAAAAGCAGCAGATTGCGCATCGGTTGTTTGATAAACATTATCAGCGATTGCGGATGTTGTATAAATCCACATGGCAAAAAGTGCAATCCAAGAAAAGAATTGAACAACTGCCAATTGAATCATAGTTTTAGGCATTTTCCCAAAACCACCTAAAATTTCTAAAATTGCATTTTTTAAACCTTTAGATTCTGCTCTTTCAGCCTTAAATTTCTCCATACTTTCTGGAGGAAATTCTTTTGTAGTAAATACCGTCCACATAACAGAAAGCAAATAAATAGCACCTCCGGCATAAAATGAATACCTCACCGAATCGGGAATGGAACCGTTAGCGGCACTATTGCTTACTCCTAAATAATCTGAAAATATAGTTGGCAATAAAGAGGCGATTACTGCTCCGCAACCAATGAAGAATGTTTGCATTGCAAAACCAGCAGTTTGTTGTTCTGTATTTAATTTATCCCCTACAAATGCTCTAAAGGGTTCCATAGAAACATTTATTGACGCATCCATCAGCCAAAGTACAGCTACTGCCATCCATAAAACACTTGAGTTAGGCATTAAAAATAAAGCTGTTGATGCTAAAATTGCCCCAATAAAAAAGAAAGGTCTTCTTCTGCCCCAGTATGGGTGCCAAGTATTATCACTTAAATAACCAATAATTGGTTGAACCAAAAGTCCAGTAATTGGAGCTGCCAGCCAAAACAATGGTAAATTATCCGCAGAGGCACCTAATGTGGAGAAAATTCTACTTGTATTAGCGTTTTGAAGGGCAAAACCAAATTGAATTCCGAAGAAACCGAAACTCATATTCCAAAGCTGCCAAAAAGATAATCTCGGCTTAATAAAATTTGTCATTTAATTTTTTAATTAGGTGAAATTGGTTGTTTAATTTCTGATGTAAATTAAGGTTAAAATTTCAAAACCAAAACATCTGAAGGTCCAACATTAACATTGATACCGTCTTTGATATTGGTGATATTTAAACTTTCATCTGTAAATACATTCGTATAATTTATACTTTTTAATTCGTCTACTTTTAAAGTTGATAAAACCGCTTCAGGGAGTTTTATTTTCTGCTGAAAAGCTTTGTTTCTATCAAAATTT
Organism: Pseudopedobacter sp.; assembly: GCA_014378285.1. GTDB lineage: Bacteria > Bacteroidota > Bacteroidia > Sphingobacteriales > Sphingobacteriaceae > Pseudopedobacter. The sequence goes on along the minus strand of JACMNZ010000517.1, from coordinate 470 downwards.
GCAATGATTAACACTCTTTCATTTCCGGTATATCTTATGTAAGCATAAACTTTATCTCCATAAATATCATTAGATTTAAAGTTATTTAACTCTAAATATTTGCCGAATTTGATGGCTTCATCCCGCCCTGAAAAGTTTAATAATTTAGAATAAAACGCTCTTAAATCCTTTTCATCGTGATTTAATTTTCCTCCATCAAATGCACCTTCGTTCATCCATTTCTGATGGTTAGGAACTCCCCAATAATCAAAAATAGTGGTTCGGTTATCATCACCACCAAAACCTTCTTTTCCGGTAGCTGGTTCTCCTAATTCTTGTCCAAAATAAATCATTACCGGACCCCCGCTTAAGGTTGCACTTAATACCATTGCTGGCAATGCCAACTTGGGGTCTTCGGCAAATCCTTTAGAAGCAACTCTTTCCTCATCATGATTCTCTAGGAAACGCAGCATATGATCAGGTATATTCAC
>JACMNZ010000516.1 GCA_014378285.1 Pseudopedobacter sp. | reverse complement strand
TATCTTGCCGGCATAATTTTTTTGCAAAGGTAATAAAATAATTAGGTTTTACATTTTGAAAAGCAGATATGGTTGATAACCAACGTATTTTGAGTAGAATTTTAAATGATAATTTGGGCGTTTTAACACTCCGCCAGCTGGCGGATAAATCTTTTTTTCTGAAAAAGAAAAAAAGGATATCGCTTCAATCGTTAACGCAAAACTTATAAAATCGAAATTGAAAGTAATAAATCATCTTTATCCCGATTTACAAGATTTTTATAAAACGCAGATTAGTGAAATTTCTCATGAATGAGATTCGTGATTCTTGGTGTAATTCGTGGCAAAGTTAAAAATCATTTATAATCAGCAACCAAAATTTGCTCATCACAAAAAGAATATTCATGGGCTTGGTTAGAGCAAACTATGACCAATCTATCATTAACAGCAAAAGATTTTACCAAATCTAAATACCAAATAATTCCTTGTTCATCTAAATTTGCTGTGGGTTCATCCAATAAAAGTAACGTAGTATCAGAACAAAAAGCCAGCAATAATTTTACCCTTTGTTTCATCCCAGATGAAAAATATTTTAGTTGTTTATTTTTGCTTTTTTGCATGTCAAGCAAATCAACCAAATCATTATTATCTAAATTGTTAATTCGCTTTTTAAAGTTGAAATGAAAGTCTAAAGTTTCTAAAAGTGTAAATTCTTCTATTAAATCTAGATAAGGTGCAGCTAAACTAAAGTGTTTAAACAATTCTTCAACAGCAATTTGTTTATCATCTACAGTATAAGAAATCTCACCAATAGAAGAAGTTAAAGCACCAGAAATAACTTGTAGTAAAGTAGATTTACCGGATCCGTTTATTCCTAAAATAGCGTAAGATTTACCAGATTCAAAAGTAAAATCTACGTGGTTAAAAATCCATTCTCGGTTAAATCTTCTGCCAATTTGTTTTAATAAAATCCTCATTAAATTTATCCATTACCAAAGCTTTTCATCACCCCACGGTTAGAGTTTCTGATAAAATTAATGATTTCATCACGCTCTTCGGTAGGCTTAAATTCTGCTTCTATAATATCCAATGCTTTGGTTACATTGTTATGTTTTACAAATAAAATGCGGTAGATCTCTTGGATTTCATTTATTTTTTCTGGTGTAAACCCTCTTCTTCTCAATCCAACAGAATTGATACCTGCGTAAGCCAAGGGCTCTCTTGCAACTTTAACATAAGGAGGAATATCTTTTCTAACTAGCGAACCACCAGTTACAAAAGAATAAGAGCCTACTTTACAAAACTGATGAATTGCGACCATTCCTGCCAAAACAACATTATCACCAATGGTGATATGGCCGGCAAGGGTGGTATTATTAGAAAAAATGCAATTATCACCAACTTCACAATCATGTGCAACATGGCAATAGGCCATTAAAAGACAATTTTTGCCTACTTTAGTTTCCCATCTATCAGAAGTTCCTCTATTAATGGTTACATATTCTCTAATTGTGGTATTATCGCCAATTACGGCGGTGGTTTCTTCGCCGTTATATTTTAAATCCTGAGGGATAGCAGAGATTACTGCCCCCGGAAATATACGACAATTTTTGCCAATCCTTGCGCCATCCATAATGGTTACGCTAGATCCTATCCAGGTTCCTTCCCCTATTTCTACATCTTTATGTATTACGGCAAATGGATCTATTACCACACTATTGGCTATTTTTGCTTGTGGATGAATATATGCTAGGGGTTGTATCATTCTTGATTTTCTGTTTCTTTAACTCTAGAAATTTGAGCCATCATTTCTGCTTCTACTACTATTTTCTCGCCCACCATTCCTACACCTTTCATTTGTGCAATTCCTCTCCTAATCGGTTCCATTAAATCACATCTAAATATAATGGTATCTCCTGGTAAAACTTGCGCCCTAAAACGGACATTATCGATCTTTAAAAAGAATGTTAAATAATTTTCAGGATCTGGTACAGTGCTTAACACCAAAATACCACCTGTTTGTGCCATTGCCTCAATTTGCACAACCCCTGGTAAAACCGGTGCGCCAGGAAAATGACCTTTAAAAAACTCCTCGTTTATAGTTACGTTTTTAACGCCCACTACATAAGTTTTTGTAAGTTCTAAAATTTTATCGATATATAAAAAAGGCTGCCTATGCGGCAAGATATTCATGATTTGGGTAATATCATAAAGAGGCTTAACCGTTGGGTCGTAAAGATGCTGTACCTTTTTCCTTTTATCTTTTTTTATAGCCGCTTTAATTTTTTTGGCAAAAGCTACATTAGCAGCATGCCCTGGTCTGGCCGACATAACATGTCCTTTAATCGGAGTTCCTATCAGAGCTAAATCACCAATCATATCTAGTAACTTATGTCGGGCAGGTTCATTTTGAAAACGTAATTCTATGTTATTCAGAATTCCTTCTCTGGCTACTTTAATTTCTTCCCTGTTAAATGCTTTCGCAAGGTCTTTTAACTCTTGCTCGTCAATTTCATGGTCTACAATTACAATTGCATTATTAATATCACCACCTTTAATCAAGTTATGTTTTAGCAACATTTCTAACTCATGCAAAAATACAAATGTTCTGCAAGAAGCAATTTCATCTTTAAAATCGCTAATAGAAGTTATGGTAGCGTGTTGACTTCCTAAAACAGGTGAATTATAATCTACCATGCAGGTAAATCGATAATCATCTAATGGCATAATAACCATCTCTACTTTACGGTCTTCTTCAGAATAATGGATATTATGCTGAACAATATAATATTCCCTTTCAGCATCTTGCTCTTTATATCCCACACTTTCTATGGCATTAACAAATTCAATGGCACTGCCGTCTAATATTGGCACTTCAATTCCATCCAACTCAATCATCATGTTGTCTACTTCACAACCTACCAAAGCAGCTAAAACATGTTCTGTTGTGCTTACGCTTGCTCCGTTTGCAGTTAATGTTGTACTTCTAGATGTATCTGAGACATTATCAACATCAGCATCAATTATCGGTTGGTTGGGTAAATCTATTCGTTTAAATTTATATCCGTGATTTTCTGGTGCAGGCTTAAATGTTAGAGTAACTTTTGCCCCCGTATGCAAACCAACACCAGATACGCTAACTTCAGATTTTATTGTTCTTTGCCTAGGATTCATTTATGATTAATATTATTTAGGTAGATTTTCTTGCAACTTGATAATCAATTTTTGCAGTTGGTCAATTTTACGTTCCATATCTGGTAATCTTTGTATTATTACCTGAGAACGCATATAGTTTTGATAAGTTTGAGCAGGTGCTCCTCCAAACTTCTTATTCTCTTCTTCTATTGATTTATTGATGCCAGATTTTGCTTGGATTTGTGTGCCTTTAGCTAAAGTAACATGACCTACTATGCCCACCTGACCTCCAATGATGTTGCTTTCGCCAATTTTTGCACTACCAGAAATACCTGTTTGAGACGCTATTACAGTATTTTTTCCGATTTCTGCATTATGGGCAATTTGAATCAAATTATCTAATTTAACTCCTTTTCTGATAATGGTAGAACCCATTGTTGCTCTATCGATACATGTGTTTGCGCCAATTTCTACATTATCTTCTATAACCACATTTCCTATTTGGCTTACTTTAACATAAGAACCATCAGGCTGCGGCGCAAAACCAAAACCATCACTACCAATTACTGTGCTGGCATGAATATTTACTTTATTCCCAATAATGCAATCGTGATAGATTTTAGCGCCACTTTGTATAGTGGAATCATCACCAATTTTAACATCCTCGCCAATAAAACATTGAGGATAAATCTTTGTATTATCTCCAATTATTACTCCAGCAGAGATATAGGCAAATGCACCTATATAAACATTTTTACCAATTTTAGCATTTGTATGTATAAACGAAGGTTCTTCTATTCCTTTTTTATCTTGCTTTAAACTATTGTATTTTTCTAAAAGGATAGAGAAACTACTATACGCATCCTTAACTCTAATTAATGTTGCACTAACAGGCTTATCAATAATTAAATCTTCATTTACAATTACTACAGAAGCATTGGTAGTATAAAGAAAAGCTTCATATTTAGGATTGGCCAAAAAAGACAATGCCCCTTCCTGTGCTTCCTCTATTTTTGCTAACTGACTAACTTTTACATCTGGGTTACCTTCTAAAGTGCCATTAAGTAGTAGGTTAATCTCTTTTGCGATAAATTGCATGTTCCAAAATTAATTGTTATTATTAGATGAACAAATTGTTATTAAATTATAAATATTTTAATCGTTTAAGTTCTTGCATAGCAAAGAATATTTTTAGTAACAGTTTTAGATAATGCCTCTAAATTAGCATTATCAGAAACCGCTACTATATCACTTAAATCGCCGTTTTTCATTAAAATATTGATGCTACCTTTACCGATTTTATAAGCCATATTATTTACGGTACCTGTAAAAACAAAATAATTTACTTCTTCTTTAGATACCTTCATTTTACTGAATACATTAGCCTTTAATTGGTTTAACCTATCTTTATCAGGTAAATTGTTAGTTATTTCAACCTTATAAAGATTTCTATTTATTAAATTAAAACATAAAGTTTTTAGGATTAAATCATCGTGATCTTGCCAAACCTTTATAGCCGCCATTACATCATGGTCATCTAACAACGAAAAATATTTTAAGTTATCTTGGTTATCAGAAAAGTTTTCTCCGTTAATATTATTATAAAGAAAATGTTTTAAAGCCGGAGTTGCAAATAATTGCTCTCCACTTTGTGCTAACTGCCTTGCCCTTTCTAATATTTTTACCAATAATTGCTCAGCAGCAATTACTGTTTTATGCAAATAAACCTGCCAATACATTAATCTACGGGCTATAAGAAACTTCTCTATAGAATAAATTCCTTTCTCCTCTACTACTATATTATTATCTTTGATGTTCAAAAGTTTTATAATCCGATCAGAGCTGACCATTCCTTCGGTTACGCCGCTAAAAAAACTATCTCTATTTAAATAATCCAATCTATCTAAATCAAGTTGCCCTGATATAAGTTGGCAGAGAAAGTTTTTATGATATTTACAGTTAAATATTTCTAAAGCTAGATCTAAAGCTCCATTAAATTCTTTGTTCAGATTATCCATCAGCATATTGCTGATATTTTCATGAGAAACACCCTTTACAATGGTATGTTCTAAAGCATGAGAAAAAGGTCCGTGACCAATATCATGTAATAAAATTGCGATGCAGGCTGCCTCTTCTTCTTTTTTAGTGATTTTATGCCCACGGCTTTGCAAATGTTCTATAGCCAATTGCATTAAGTGCATTGCACCTAAAGCATGATGAAAACGGGTGTGTAAAGCTCCAGGATAAACTAAATGAGTCATCCCTAATTGCTTGATATACCTTAGTCTTTGAAAATAAGGATGCTCAATCAAATCAAACAATAAAGGAGTTTTAATACTTATAAATCCGTAAACGGGATCATTTATTATTTTGTTCTTATTCAATACAATTAAATTATAAGGCACAAAAATTGCTAATTTTAGCACTCAAGTTAATTCTTGGCAAATATTAAGAAATTAAAAAGAAATTCATTCAATTAGAAAATTTTATATGCAATTAGCAAATATATTGTGGGCCGATGATGAAATTGACCTTTTAAAACCACACATTCTTTTCCTTAACGAAAAAGGTTACCAAATTGATACAGCAACAAATGGAAGGGATGCCCTTGACATATTTAAAACTAAAGATTTTGATATTGTTTTTTTAGATGAAAATATGCCCGGTTTAACGGGATTGGAAACATTAACCAAGATAAAAACCATAAATCCGGATGTGCCAGTGGTAATGATTACCAAGAGCGAAGAAGAGTATTTGATGGAGGACGCTATCGGTTTTAAGATAGATGATTATTTGATTAAACCTGTTAATCCAAAGCAAATTTTGTTGACTATTAAGAAGTTAACCGATAATAAGAGATTGGTAAGCGAAAAAACATCAATGGCCTATCAGCAAGATTTCAGGAATTTAGGGATGATTTTAAACGATAACCTAAACTACCAAGAATGGGTTGACGTTTATAAAAAATTAATATTTTGGGAGTTGGAGCTTGAGAAATTAGAAGATGCAGGAATGCATGAGATCTTAACAATGCAAAAATCCGAAGCCAATGCCCAATTCTGTAAATTTATAGAAAAATCTTATTTAGATTGGATTAAAAACCAAGATAAAGCCCCAATGCTTTCTCATCAACTATTTAAGAAGAAAATTTTCCCAAACCTTAGCGAGCAAACACCAACATTTTTTATTTTGATTGATAATTTACGCTACGATCAATGGAAAATCATCAATCCAATAATTTCAGAATATTTTAGGTTAGAAGAAGAGGAGACTTACTTTAGTATTTTACCTACAGCAACACAATATTCAAGAAATGCGATATTTTCTGGATTGATGCCGTCTGATATGGAAAAACGTTTTCCAGAAATGTGGCAAAATGATGAGGATGAAGGAGGTAAAAATTTATTTGAAGAGAAATTTTTAGAAGACCAGATTAAACGTTCTGTAAAAAAAGACACCAAGTTTTCTTACCACAAAATATTAAACCAAGATCAAGGTAAAAACTTAAATGAATCGCTCTCTAACTTGATGGGTAACGAATTGAATGCTATTGTGTACAATTTTGTTGATATGCTTTCTCATGCCCGTACGGATATGCAAATGATTAGAGAATTGGCAAATGATGATGCTGCGTACCGTTCTTTAACACTTTCTTGGTTTGAACATTCTCCTCTTTTAGATTTGATTAAAAAACTGTCACAAAAGAAAGTTAGACTGATTATCACTACAGATCACGGAACTATTAGGGTTAAACATCCCAGTAAGGTTATAGGTGATAAAAACACAAATTCTAATTTAAGATATAAGCAAGGTAAAAACCTAAATTATGTTAGTAAAGATGTGTTTTTAGTAAAAAATCCGGCTGACGCCATGTTGCCCAAATTACATGTAAGTTCTAGTTATATTTTTGCGAAAGAAGATTCCTATTTTGTTTACCAAAACAATTATAATCAGTTTGTGAATTATTTTAACGAGACTTTTCAGCATGGGGGAATTTCTTTGGAAGAAATGATCATTCCTATCGTTACCTATAAAAACAAATAATATTTTTATAGAATGAAAGTAGAAGTTGCCGGACTTGCCGAATTAGAAGCAGCAGCGAAAAAGATATTACAAAAGGCTAAAGAAGAAAAGATATTTCTTTTTTACGGAAGTATGGGTGCTGGTAAAACCACTTTAATTAATAAATTATGCGAGCTTTTGGGCACAAAAGATCATACAAGTAGCCCAACTTTTTCTATAGTTAATGAATATGAACTAGAGAATGGAAGTATTTATCATTTTGACTTTTATCGTTTAAAAAACCAAAATGAAGCCTTTGATATGGGTTATGAGGATTATCTTTATTCTGGGAATTATTGTTTTGTAGAATGGCCAGAAAAAATTGCTGATTTATTGCCAGAGCATTATGTTAAAGTAGAGATTAAGGTTTTAAGTGAGGTTGATAGAGAGATTGAGTTGAGCATTAAATGAGAAGTTTTAAGCAGAGAGAGCGTAAAGTTTTTCATAGAGTTAGCAAAAATATAAAATAGGTTTTGCGTTAACGACAGGAACGACATCCTTTTTTCGCTCTAGCCATGATGCAAATTGCAAAAAAAGATATAGTGCATTGCGTGTATAAACGCCCAAATTATAAAATTGAGGGGTTAGATTTTATAAAGGCAGTATGAAAATATTTAAGTCTTGATTTTCTTTAATTCCTTAATGTTTAAAAAAAAATTGTTTTCTTAAAATTAAAAAATAACAATGGACACTAAATTGATGGGCGGTTTTACCGAGGTTGCAAAACTGGCGATGATGCAAACACAAGAAACTTTAGCTCCTACAAAAGCCAAAAAGAATAGTTTGTATATTGGTATTCCTAAAGAGACTTCTTTTCAAGAAAACAGGATAGCTTTAACACCTCTTTCGGTTGCTTTATTGGTTAACAATGGGCATAAAGTAGTGATTGAGTCTGGAGCTGGCATGGGTTCTAATTTTGCAGACATTAAATATAGTGAGCAAGGTGCTAAAATTGTTTACGATGTAAATGAGGTTTATCAGGCCGATATTATCCTAAAAATTGCGCCACCCACAATGGAAGAAGTAGAAATGATGAAGCATAACCAAATCTTGTTCTCTACTTTGCAAATGTCAACTATGAAACCTGATTATGTGCAGGCTTTAATGTCCAAAAAAATTACAGCCTTAGCTTTTGAATATTTACGCGACGAGTTTAATATTTTAACCGTTGTAAGGGCAATGAGCGAAATTGTGGGCTCTACTTCTGTTTTGATTGCTGCTGAATATGTGAGTAATGTTTTTGGTGGTAAAGGATTAATGTTAGGCGGTGTTACAGGTGTGCCTCCAACAGAAATTGTGATTTTAGGAGCCGGTACGGTTGGCGAATATGCCGCTAGAACGGCTATTGCTTTAGGTGCAGAAGTTAAAGTTTTTGATACTTCTTTATTTAGGTTGAGACGTTTACAGGATAATATTGGTTGCAAAGTTTTCACCTCTGTAATGCAACCAATAGTTTTAGAAAAAGCACTTATTACCTGTGATGTAGTAATTGGGGCAGTTAGGGCAAATCATGGGAGAAGCCCTTGTATGGTTACTGAAGAAACCGTCACTAAAATGAAACCAGATTCTGTGATAATAGATGTGAGTATAGACCAAGGTGGTTGTTTTGAAACTTCTGAGGTTACTAATCATAAAAATCCGGTTTTTAGGAAACATGAAATCATCCATTATTGTGTACCAAATATAGCTTCTAGGGTAAGTAGAACTGCAACGTATGCATTAACAAATATTTTTACTCCTATTTTGATTGATATAGGTGAAATGGGTGGCATTATGAACTTAATTTGGGAAAAAGCTGGCATAAGAAATGCAGTATATCTTTATCAAGGAGCCATGACCAATAAAGATTTGGCCCAAAGATTTAATTTACCACATAAAGACCTTAATTTATTAGTAGTGAGTAACCGCTAATTTTATGGATATAAAAAAGACCTCAAAATACTACTTTAAAATTTTAAGTGAAACTTTTGGCTCTTTTATGGATGATAAAGGTTTAAAATTGAGCGCAGCTTTAGCCTATTACACTATTTTTTCTTTAGCCCCAATGATGATTGTTTTAATATCTATCGGCGGGATTTTTTATGGGCAGGAAGCACTACAAGGGAAAGTTTTTGGACAAATTAATGACTTGATTGGTAGTGAAGCAGCTTTACAAATTCAAGATATATTAAAAAAATTAGCGCTCTCTGGTAAAGGTACGGTTGCCGTTACCATTGGTGTTATTACTTTGATAATTGGCGCATCTGGTATTTTTATTGAAATACAAGATTCAATCAATATGATTTGGAGGGTTAAAGCGGTACCTAAAAAAGGTTGGTTAAAACTGATAATCAATCGCGTTTTATCATTATCTATGATAGCAAGTTTAGGTTTTATCTTAATCGTATCTTTATTAATAAACACCGTTATAGCCGCCTTTAGCAGCGTTTTAATTAAATTTCTTCCAGATTTTACACTAGTTTTTATTGACATCATAAACCTTGGGATAACGTTTGTGGTTTTAATGAGCCTTTTTGGAGTTATTTACAAAGTATTACCAGATGTAGAAATTACATGGAAACAGGTAAAAGCAGGCGCTTTTTTTACTGCTTTGTTGTTTTTATTAGGGAAATATTTAATTGGTTTATACGTAGAATATGCAGCAGTTGGAGATATTTATGGTGCCGCCGGAACTACTATTGTAATTGCAGTATGGGTTTATTATTCTGCAGCTATTCTTTATTTTGGTGCCGAATTTACCTGGGCCTATGCTAAGGTAAGAGGAGACGTGATTAAACCATCCAGACATGCCGTTGCATTAAAAATTATAGAAACAGAATTGGGCCAAGCACATATTGATATGAATCAATAGTTTAATTTTTGGCAATTACTTTCTTTTTCTTAAATCGTTTTAACCACACTAAAATACCTGTATTGGGAAAAGGTTATTATCAATAAACAATTGATGAAATTGATAATTTTTGTGGTTAACAATAAATTTATCCGGTATTTAAACGCAGCATAAGAAAGTATTTTTTGTTCTTATTTTTATCTGTAAAAGCCAAAATATATATAATTGTAACTTTATGTCAATTGAGGTTTTTTATTTTGAAGAGTGATGTTTTAGCCCATACCGGTTTATTGAAGTTCTTACTTTTTTTCCTTTTACTTTTAATCTGATAATAAAGTCATAATCGTCTTCATTTAATTGGTTAAAAAATATTTTTGCTCCTAATTCTTTTGCTAAAGGGATAATTGTATTTGAGTGGCCAACTATAACGATATTATTGTTAACAGGTAAATTATTTAGCTTTTCGATAAATGTATTATCGTTCGTCTTATAATCTTGAATAGTAATATTTCTTTCTTTTGATAATGGTAAAACTGTTTGTTGGGTACGTAAATAAAGGGTAGCAAATAAGTAATCAATTCGTTTTCCTTTTAATAATTTTCTTAAATCCTCTGCTCTGTTTAGTCCAATTTTAGACAAAGTAGGATTACTGTTTTTTATATCATCCATTTGTTTTTCTGCATGGCGAACGATCCAAATTGTTTTAGTTTGTGCTAAAGCGATGTTTGCTAAACAAAAAAACAAAATAATAAATAGTGAACTTTTTTTCATTTTAAAAATCAAATTTTGAATAAAACTAAGAAATATCATTTTTAAATAATCATTTTAGCAATTAATCCTGCAATCAAAATCTTGATAAGAAACAAAAACTATTTATTTGTATCATAGCGTTTGTTTTTTATTAATAATGGCGCCACAACCAGCGCAGGAAATTATCATTTAGTCAATCAAAATCAACCTCAAAAAAACGGTGGCAAAT
>JACMNZ010000515.1 GCA_014378285.1 Pseudopedobacter sp. | reverse complement strand
TTGCAGTTCCATTACTGACACCATACGAAGCGGTAGGTTCCGAAAAAAATGGAGAATTTTTAGGTAAATCGCCTGAACCAGAATTTCCAGAAAAATATTTTCCACCATTAAGAGTAAATAATGATGTAGAATTGTTTAACCCATCTGAAGCAATTGTAACTTGACTCCAACCTTTTGCAAAGAACAAAATAGTTAGGACTACTACTTTAATTTTAAAAGAGACATTATTATGATTCATCTTTTTTTACATTATTTACAAAAAAAATTACATTCAATTTCACATCTTAAATGCAATTTAATGACTTCTATTGAATTTTAGTTTTATAATACTTTCAAATCAACTACTTCACAATCAAAAACTCGCTTCGTCTGTTTTGTGCATTTTGCGCATCGGTGCATTTTTCTTGACAGTTTACTTTTGGTTCTGATTCACCATAGCCTTTCCCTGATATTCTTTCTGCATTTATGCCTTTTGAAACCACGTATTGAACAGTAGATTTTGCTCTTCTTTCAGATAAACTCCTGTTGTAAGCATCATTACCCAAATTGTCGGTGTGCGATTTTATAACTATTATTAGTTTTTCATTATTTTTCATAACCTGAACCAATTTATCCAATTCAAAAGCAGCTTCTTGGGTAATATTACTTTTATCGAATTCAAAGTTAATTTCATTTAAAACAATTTCGGTTTTTGATACTATTTCCGCAATTGGCCTGAGTGCTGCATTTACTATAGATTTGCCGCCCTTGTTTGATGGCATTTCAAAAATACCACTTTCAAAACCGTCTTTTACAACTTTCATCGTGTATGATTTGTTGCATTCCAAGGCAGAAATGACGGTACCATTCGCCGCAGTGTTTTTAGTTTCAATAGCATTTTTGTTATTGTCGAGTATCGTAACAGCTGCATTTTCTAATACTGTTCCCGTTTTGGAATTGGTAACAATGGTTGCATTTTCAAGGGCGCAAACAGGATGAGCTGCATAAATATCATCATTTCCTGATCGGTTACTTGCAAAGAAACCTACCGCATATTGGCTATTGAAACTGAATGAAAAATCATCTTTTTCACTATTTACAGGTTTACCAAGGTTTATGGCTTTTTCAGCTAATTTAGAATTTAAATCTATGGAAAATACATCTAAGCCTCCTAAACCTGGTTTTCCGCTGGATGCAAAATAAAGAATATTGTCATAGGTTACAAATGGAAATTGTTCGCTAGCCATTGTATTTATCAAATCACCCATATTTTCTGGAGCACTATAACTACCATCTGAATTTACTTTTACTTTCCAAATATCATTATCTCCTTTTCCGCCTGGCATATTGGAACTGAAATACAATGTTTTGCCATCTTTACTTACAAAAGGACTACTGCTTGAATAATTTTTACTATTGAATGGCAATGGGACAATATTTGTCCAAATCCCGTCCATTTTTGTGGCTTTAAAAAGGTTGACTTGACCCATTTTGAGATGGTTTTTCTTGTCTTTTTCAAAACTTTTTATAGCAAAACTTTCTCTTGCAAAATAGATAGTGTTACCATCAGCCGTAATACTTACCGGACCATCGTGCCATTTGGTGTTAAGCTCAGCTACTGCCGTTGGTGCTTCAATAGTACCATCTTTATTGTAAACTGCTTTAAATATATCTAAATAAGGTTCCTCTTTAATTCCATCTGTTTTTTTAGATTTTTGATTGGCACTAGTAAAGTACAAGGTGCCGTCATTGGTTAAAACAGGACCAAATTCTGACTTGTCACTATTGATTTTCAGAGAATTAATGTCAAAAAGTTTTCTTTTTTCTAATAACTGAGGGATGTAATTCGGATTTTCCTTATATTCTTTTGCTCTTGGGTCATTGGGAACTTTATTTGCAAAGGTGGCCATTTGACTGCTTGCGGCGTCGTATTGTGAATTTGCTTTCAGCATTTGAGCGTAATGGTAATAGATTTCAGCGTCTTGTGGCGTGCTTATTGTTTTTGCATACCATTTGATAGCGTCAACAGGATTAAACATCTTGTAGTAACTTTCAGCTAATTGTTTGTAGATATAAGTGTCGTTTTCTCCTTTATCAATTAGTTTTAGATATGCTTCGGTAGCCTTGACATATTCAAATTGTAGATACAATTTATCGGCTTTTGCGATTTCTTTATTTTGTGCTTTCAAAGTTATTGTGCTAACAAACACAAAACTCCATAAAATATATAAATTCTTCATTATTTAGTTTTGTTTTTAGGTTAGAAATACCTTGATGAACGGGATACTTTTTTAGCAATATTCAAATCAAAAAGTAGTATAATCTCGTGTGACGACGGTGTTGTGATATTTAAATCAGATACTATATGATCATAAGCATATCCTATTCTTAACTCTGGACTTACTGCAAAGTTTACCATCGCACCAAAACTGTCGTCCAATCGGTAAGTTGCTCCAATTTCAAATTTTTCGTTTATCAAGAAGTTGGACGATAGATCTAATGAAACGGGTGCATTAAATGCCGATTTCAACATCATAAAAGGCTTGAATTTTAAACTTGGGCTTAAATCAAAAACATAACCACCAGTTAAAAAGTAGTGTTGAACCTCAGTGCCATATCGTGCTCCGTTATAATCTAAATGTGTCGATTTAATCATGTTTGGTACTGAAAAGGCAATATAATAGGTATTCGTATAATAAAAAATACCCGCTCCAGCATTGAAAGAAATAGTGTTGGTGTCTTGTTTAAAAGCATCTTCATCCGGAAAAGGAAGAGAATTTGCAATTTCGCTATTCAAACCAATTTTTTGAAAAGTACCTCCAGCTTTCATACCAAAAGCCAAACGATGTTCACCGCCTAAATTTAAGGTATAGGATAAATCGGTAAAGACATTTTGCTCGCTTACAGGTCCTATTTCATCGGATATCATAGACAATCCGAGGCCTAAATTATTCCCAATAGGACTAGAACCAGATAAAGTAAATGTACTTGGCGCTCCATCAATATTTACCCATTGCTTGCGGTATAATAAACCAAATGATATATTTTCTTTCGAACCTGCATAGGCAGGATTTATAACATTCATATTATACATATACTGCGTATAATGAGGATCTTGCTGCGCGTTTATATCCAAAATAGCCATTGCAA
>JACMNZ010000514.1 GCA_014378285.1 Pseudopedobacter sp. | reverse complement strand
ATAGGTTTATTTACCACCAACTTTTGTCCTATAGAAATTGTATAGTTCGGCAAATTGTTCCAAACTTTAATATCCTGCACTTCTACTCTATAATTATCAGCTATCTTGTTTAAGTTTTCACCTTGTTTAACCAAGTGAGTTGTGGTTTTAAAAGGTCTTGTAGGCTGCTGAATTATGTTTACAATTTTAATGCTTTCGTCCTCATCTGCATTTAACGCATCAAAGAAATTTGTATAATCATTGTAAGTTAATTTTGGTATAATTAATCTTTTTGGATTTTTTTTAGTGCCATTAATCAATAGCTTTTTGTAAGATGGATTAAGATTTTGTATATCATTGGCTTGCAAGTTCAACGCGGAAGCAATTTTATTAAACGATATAAACTTGTTTACATAAACAGAATCCGTTTTTAAGATATTTTCATTACTGAGTTTTATTTGGGGATGTTTTCCATAATAATTCATGATATAATTGGCGGCAATAAAAGCAGGAACATAGTTTCTGGTTTCGTTTGGTAAGTAACCTTGAATTTCCCAAAAACTTCTTGCACCGCCTGCTTTTGCAATAGCTCTAGTAACATTTCCTTTACCGCAATTATAAGAAGCTAAAGCCAACAACCAATCGCCTAATTCGTTGTACGAATCCCTTAAATAAGCTGCTGCTGCATAACTTGCTGCAATTGGGTCTTTACGTTCGTCAACATAATTATCAATGTTTAAACCGTAACCCCTACCAGTGGTGTACATAAATTGCCACATTCCTGTTGCACCAACCCGTGAAACAGCCATTGGGTTCATGGATGATTCTATAATTGGCAAATATTTAAATTCTTGGGGAACGTGATAAGCAGCTAAGGCTTTTTCAAAAATTGGGAAATAGTATTTACCCAAATTTACCATGTGCCCAACCTCTTCGTTTCGTTTACTTAAAAAAACATCAATATAAGTTTGAACGTAAGAATTGTAATCCATTGGCACAGTAGCATTCAACGAATCTAAACGGTATTTATAAATTAAATTTGGGTTGTATTTAAAAAGTTCTAATTGAAGATTTAGATTGGCAGGATCAAAAATGGTATCTGTTTTGATTAAACTTCTAATGAGTTTTGCCTCCTTAACACTCAGCTTAACTTTTTTTAAAGTATCTAATTTGTACTTTGCTTTTGCCGAGATGGATAAATTTACTAATAAAATAATACTTGTGATTAACACAATTGTTTTTTTCATACTTTTCAAATTTTAATCTGAGCTAAAACCCAGAATAAACTAATGATCAAGATTTTTAGCAAAAGCTAATAAGTTCTCTTCCTTAAATCTTTTCCCTATAATTTGCATTCCTATAGGTAATCCCGCTTTATTTTTTCCAGAAGGTATTGAAATGGCAGGTAAACCAGCTAACGAAGCTCCAACGGTAAAAATGTCTGCTAAGTACATTACAACAGGATCAGTTATTTCTTCGCCTATGTTAAAAGCATGGGTAGGCGTTGTGGGAGTAATAATAAAATCATAATCTTCTAAAATATGATCCATTTTTTCTTTAATTAATCTCCTGGCTTTTTGTGCTTTAGAATAATATGCATTATAATAACCTGCACTTAAAACAAAAGTGCCTAACATGATTCTGCGTTTAACTTCTTCACCAAAACCTTCTGATCTAGATTTTTTATAGGTGCTCATTAAATCTGTAGCATCAGGACTGCGATAGCCATAATGAACGCCATCGTATCTTGCTAAATTAGAGGATGCCTCTGCTGTAGTTAAAATATAATAAGTAGCTACTACGTAATCTAAAAACTCAAAAGAAACTGGCTCAACAGTATGGCCTTCGTCTTTTAGCTTTTGTATTTGTGATAATATATTGTCTTTAATTTCTTGATCTAAACCGTCAGAATGTAAGGTTTCTTCTATATAAGCGATTTTCTTTTTGCCTTTATCATTTAAAAGTTGAGAATACTCAGGAACTTTCAGATTTGAGGAAGTAGAATCATGAACATCGTTTCCGGCAATTACTTCTAAAATTAAAGCGGCATCATCAACAGATCTGGTGATTGGGCCAACTTGATCAAATGATGAAGCATAGGCTACTACACCATATCTTGAAACCCTTGAGTAAGTTGGTTTAAGTCCTACAACCCCACAAAAAGCGGCTGGCTGCCTAATAGATCCACCAGTATCAGAAGCTAAGGATGCAAAACATAAATTGGCTTGCACAGCAACTGCAGAACCACCTGAAGACCCTCCCGAAACTTTAGTTTCATCAGCAAAGTTTTTAACAGGACCAAAAAAACTGGTTTCGTTAGATGCACCCATGGCAAATTCATCACAATTTAAACGACCAATAATGATGGCGTCTTCGGCTAAAATTCGTTTTGTAACCGTTGCAGAATATACAGCATGATAACCTTTTAAGATTTTAGAAGAGGCAGTCATTTCATGACCTTTAAAAGAAATGTTGTCCTTTAAAC
Organism: Pseudopedobacter sp.; assembly: GCA_014378285.1. Taxonomy (GTDB): domain Bacteria; phylum Bacteroidota; class Bacteroidia; order Sphingobacteriales; family Sphingobacteriaceae; genus Pseudopedobacter. Next base: position 550 of record JACMNZ010000514.1, on the reverse strand, counting down.
CAATAATCATCCCAGCTAATTTACCAGCTGTACCATTATCAATCTTTTTTTGTATTTCTTCTGCCCTAAGCAAAGCCTCCACTTTAAAAACTTCTAAAAAAGCATTTAAATGAGTATATTTTTCTATCCTATCACAATAATATTCAATAAGGTCTGCCACTTTTAACTGACCAGTTTTTAAAGCTGATTGTAAATCGGAAAATTTAGAGTAGGATTGGATTTTTTCTGTAACCATTATTTAAAACAAAACCTTGAATCCCCGAAATTAGTAATTTCAGCGGTTCAAGGTTAATGGAATCCTAAATAAATCAGGATTATTTAAATATTTCTTGTTTTTTCGTCAGTTTTATCTATCGGTTTCTCGTAATCAGGTTTATCAGCGCCATTTTGTGCGTCTTTAAATTCCTTCACACCTTTTCCCATTCCTCTCATTAATTCTGGAATCTTTTTTCCGCCAAATAATAGCAATAAAGCTAAAACGATTAAGATAATTTCTGGAGCACCTAAACCCATTTTTTTATTTATTTAAATTGTGTATTAATCTTGTTTT
>JACMNZ010000513.1 GCA_014378285.1 Pseudopedobacter sp. | reverse complement strand
GTGCCTCCCCATTCGTTTCTTGCGGTGTGAATATCAGAATGACAAACACCACAAAATAAAATTTCTATTTCTACATCATTTTCTCCAACCTCTCTTCTATCTAATTTAAAAGGGGCTAAGGGTTTATCTGCTTTTTCTGCAGCGTAAGCTTTTACTTGAGTCATAATTAATTTTTATTTACAATTTTGTTAACGTGATAAGGATATAATAGTTTTTGTAGAAATTATTGTTAATAAATTCATTATTCATTATTTATCCTTTTAAAGAAAATCACAAAAATCTTGCCTGCTGAAGAAATTCGAAGTATCTTTTTTGTAATAAAACAGTAATTTACTTAAACCATAAATGCTTTTTAAACATTTAGTCTAAATTTATTAAATCAAATCACGTTATGAAAAAGAGAATTATCATACTTACAGGAGCTGGAATATCTGCAGAGAGTGGTTTGAACACATTTAGAGATGCTGATGGTTTATGGGAAGGATATAATATTGAGGATGTTGCAACGCCTGAAGCTTGGAAGAGAAACCCAGAATTGGTTCAGGATTTTTATAACGAAAGAAGAAAATCTGTAATGGCAGCAAAGCCAAATTTGGCTCATTTGGCTTTGGCAAAATTAGATGAGAAATTTGAAACCCTAATTATTACCCAAAATATTGATGATTTGCATGAAAGAGCAGGCTCTAAAGCTATTATACATTTACATGGAGAAATTATCTATTCTAGGTCTTCTAAAAACTCGGCTTTGCTTTATAAAATGAAAAATCATGAAATCAAGATGGGAGAATTTTGCGAGCTAGGTTCGCAATTACGTCCTCACGTAGTTTGGTTTGGTGAAGATGTGCCATTGATTACTAAAGCTATGCATGAAATGCCGAAGGCGGATATGGTGATTTTGGTAGGAAGTTCTTTAGCGGTTTACCCAGCTGCAGGCTTGTTAGAATATGTAAGGCCAGAAGTTCCTATTTATGTTGTTGATCCTAAAATACCCAATGTAAACTTGCCAAATAAGATAATCAAAATTCAAGAAAAAGCGAGTAAGGCTGTGCCGATATTGGTTGATAAATTATTAAAAGATGCTTAAAAAATTTTGCGTTTTTAATTGGAGTGGAGGAAAAGACTCTGCATTAGCACTTTATCATTGCCTGCAAAATCCAGAATTGGAAATTAAATATTTGGTAACAACTATTAACGATAGTGTAAACCGAATTTCTATGCATGGTGTGAGGTATAATTTATTGGTAGCGCAAGCCCAATCTATCGGGATACCTTTATATGAAATTCGTCTGCCCGAAATGCCCACTATGAGTTCTTATGATGAAACAATGCGATTGCATTTGAATAAATTAAAAGAAGAAGGTATTACTCATTCTGTTTTTGGGGATATTTTTTTAGAGGATTTAAAAAAGTATAGAGAAGAAAGACTAGCTGAGATAGGATTAAGGGGGATTTTTCCGCTTTGGAAAAAAGATACGACCAGATTAATTAACGAATTTTTGAGTTTAGGTTTTAAAACAGTGATAGTTTGCACAAAAGAAAACTTAGTAGAATTTGTTGGGCAAGTAATTACTTTAGATTTAATAAAACAGTTGCCAAAAGAAGTTGACGTTTGTGGAGAAAATGGAGAATTCCATACTTTTGTTTTTGAAGGGCCCATTTTTAAAACTCCAATAAAATATAGTTTAGGAGAAAAAGTTTTTAAAGCGTACCAAGCACCTAAAAATACTGATGACAATTGTTTTCAAAAAGACGATAAACCTATAAACAAATTAGGATTTTGGTATGTAGATTTAATAGAAAATTAGTTTAGATGCTTTTAAAACCAATTATAAATATCATTTTTGAAAATAAATAAATTATGAGCCCAAAACAAATAGTAGGAGAGAAAGCTGCGGAATACATAAAAGATAATATGATTGTAGGATTAGGTACAGGTTCTACCGCTTATTTTGCCATTATGAAAATTGGTGAAATGGTGAAAAATGGTTTAAAAATTAAAGGTGTACCAACTTCAAAAGCAACCGAAGATTTAGCATTGAGCTTAAATATTCCATTACTAAATATTGCCGATGTGAAAAAAATTGACGTTACAATAGATGGTGCAGATGAATTTGATATTCAT
>JACMNZ010000512.1 GCA_014378285.1 Pseudopedobacter sp. | reverse complement strand
GCAAACTTAAGAAAATAACTTAATTATTAATTATTTTAATTGCTATTATTTTGTAAAGAACTAATTTTTTTAGTGATTTATAAGTTTCATAATCCTAAAATTCATTTATCTTAGCAATTGCAGTAGCAAAAATTTTATGACTACATATACCATTTTAATACTTCTTTGCGGACTGGTAATTTTCTCTTACCTGTTTGATATGATTTCAAAAAAAACAAAGATTCCCTCTGTTTTATTGTTACTTTTTTTAGGGATTGGGCTTAAACAAGTAGTTATCTATTTTGATATAGAAACATTTGATTTTTTAAAGATATTACCAACATTAGGCACCGTAGGGTTAATATTAATTGTATTTGAAGGTGCTTTAGATTTAAAATACGATAGCGATAAAAATAAATTAATCAAAAAAGCATTTTTCTCTGCGGTTGTTATTTTATTGGTGACGGTAGCTGCTATTACTTTTATACTTCATGAGCTTACCTCTTACTCTTATTATCTCTGTTTTATAAACGCCATCCCATTCAGTATTATTAGTTCGGCAATTGCTATTCCGTCTGTAAGTGGTATTAACAAAGCGCAAAGAGAGTTTGTAATTTATGAGTCCTCTTTTTCAGATATTGCAGGTATTATCCTTTTCAACTTTGCCATTAGTAACGATTCTTATAATGTAGCTGCTTTTACCAATTTAGGTATTGAGCTGGTATTGATTGTTTTATTTGCAATGCTTTCTTGTTTATTACTGCTTTACTTAATTGGAAGAATAAGCCATCATATCAAATTTTTCTTGATCATTTCTATTTTAGTATTAGTATATGCCATTGGGCAAACCTTCCATTTATCTGCTTTGATTATTGTCTTAGCGTTTGGGTTGTTTTTAAATAATGCCGATGAAATCCGCATACCGATTTTTAGAAAATATTTTATTTATCCAAACATTTCTAAAGATTTAGTCCAATTACACCAATTATCTGCGGAAAGCGCTTTTATCATCCGTACATTTTTCTTTGTAATATTTGGTTTTACAATTATTATAGATCAATTTAAAGATTTTACTTTAATACAATATGGCCTTCTCATTTTAGGAGCAATGTATTTAATACGACTACTTTATTTAAAATTTGTTGCTAAAACACCTTTAACTCCTTCAGTTTTTATCACTCCTCGAGGATTAATCAGTATATTATTATTTTATAATTTGCCCAAAGAAATGAGGATAAATGGAGTAGAAACTGGTCTGCTATTTTTAATTATTCTGGCTACAAGTATTATAATGAGTTTAGGGTTACTAGGTGCAAAAAAAGAAGAAGTAGTTGAAATAAAATGATTTTTTCTGCTAATCGCTAATCTTATTTAAAAGAATGCGAAATTTACTTTGTTAGCTATTTTCTATATCTTTACAGTCATTAAAAATTGCCTTTATTTCTAATAAAATAAGCATCAAACACCAAATGAAGTTCACTTTTCAACTTTCTAAAAAACAAATTTTTGTGGCTAAAAATCAACTTTTTTTTAGAAATAATGGTGCTTTTAAAATTGTTGAATCTTCAAAATTTTCAGATAAAGGATGATAAATCTTTGGAGGTTCATTAGCAGGTTTAATGCATTCTTTTTTTTAGTTATCTATCT
>JACMNZ010000511.1 GCA_014378285.1 Pseudopedobacter sp. | reverse complement strand
TATATTCATCAGATGGATATAACCAAACCTTTTACAATCGTGTTTTAGATAAATCTTTTGATGCTTATTATTATCTAACTTACGGAAAAAGTGATTCTTCTAAACTTACTTTAAAAAGAGCCGATAGCACCTTTACTTATGTTATAAAAACGCTCAAACCTTTTAAAGAAGAAAAAAAACTATTGACGCCAGAAGAAATTGGAAAGAAAAAGATTAATGACAAACAAGCTAAAAAATTAAAAAAAGAAAATCGTTACAAGGGAATAGATGACTTTGGAAACCCACTATTAGATTTAAAGTATGATTCTATTTTAAATAGCACCGCCATCATGACGGTTAGAAGCTTTTCTTTTGATAAATCTAATTTTAGAAAATTTTTTAGGGAAAGTTTTAAGGAACTGAAAAAGAATAATACGCAACACCTCATTTTAGATTTAAGAAACAATGGAGGAGGTAATTTATTGTATTGTAATCGCTTATTTAGATATTTATATGACAAACCGCATCAATATACAGGGAAAGCATATATGAACCATGGTTATTTTAAATTAATAAAATATAAAGAGGTATCTAACATAGCAAAAGTTGCTAAACTATTAGTTTTTCCTCTTACTGCGCTATCTAATATACTTTTAACTGGTAAAGATAGCGTTGGTATTTATGGTTATATCCCAACGGCACATATTAAAAAATCCTTAAATAATGTTTTTACAAATGATCTAGTGATTTTAACAAATGGCTATTCATTTTCTGCCACTTCTCTACTTGCTGCAAATCTACAAAAAGTAAATAGAGGAATTTTTGTAGGTGAGGAAACAGGAGGAGGTTATAACCAATGTACAGCAGGAAGTATTCCGTATGTTAATTTACCAAAAACGGGTTTAAAATTACGTTTGCCTTTAAGAGTGATTCAAATCACAGATAAAAGAAAGTGTTATGGTAGAGGGGTTTTTCCTAAATATGAAATAAAGGAAAACATTAGTGATGTTATAAATAAGAAGGATAAAGTTTATGAGAAGGCAAAAGAGATTATAAAAAACAAAATAACCCAATCATCATATAAATAAAAATTTTAAGATTTTAAAGAACCCTCTGTTTTGAGAAAAATAAGGCTTTTTATTGTAAAAAAAGTTTATATGTTGCTGCTATTAAAGTTCTATTAAGCTGTTTGAACTAATTTTATATATAGCAAAAATATTTGTTCCTTGTTACACAGCATGAAAATAGAAATTTATTAAAACCACCCAATTAATAGGTAAGTAAAGGTTTTTTATCTAACGTTCCACTACAGATTCACCACTTTCCTTAACAAGTGTTCAACATCAACATTCCCGCAATCTCCCGAAAAGGAATAGAAGATTTACTTTAATTTGAATAAATTTGGAAATTTATTTAGGTATTAAAAATCAAATAGTTAAAAACATTTTAAGGATTAACTAATTAGACGTTTTAGTTGGCCTAACTTCAATTTTACTTGGCAAAGTCCGTGGGTTCATATTCAATAAATCACAAACCATTTGTCCAATATCTTCTGGTTGTATTTTCCAAGCATCTTTATTTTTGTCTGGTTCGTGATCATTAAAATGGGTGGCCACCGAACCCGGCATAATGGTAGTAACTTTAACTCCATAATCTCTTAAATCTAGCATAATAGATTGCGAAAAACCTGTTAAACCGAACTTGCTAGCATTATATGCGCTTCCTCCAGCAAAAAAGTTAGTGCCCGCCAAACTAGAAATGGTAATGATATATCCTTTAGATTTTTTTAGAGATGGGAGTGCGGCCTTTACACTTAAGAAAACACCAGTTAAATTGGTATCAATTACATCATGCCAATCTTTTTCATCCATTTCATCAATTGGGGCAAAATGACCAACTCCTGCGTTTGCAATCAAAAAGTCTAAAGAACCAAATTTTTCTATGGTTTTATCAACTGCATTTTGTTGAGATTTTGCGTCTTTCACGTCAGAAGCTAAAGCTAAAACATCACTTCCCAGTTTTTCTGCAGCTTCATCTGCGCTTTCTTGCGAGCGGCTGGTAATGGCTACTTTTACGCCTAATTTTAATAATGCTTCGGCAATGCCATAGCCAATTCCTTTACTTGCGCCAGTTATTAACGCAACTTTATCTTTTAAGTTTTGCATGGTTCTTTATTTGGTATCTAATTAAATAAGCCTTTTATGACTACTTTGTTCTAGCAAAAATTTATCCAAATAAAAATAAAAACTTAAACTCATTGAACAGGATATTGTTTTATAAATACTTTCCACTTCTTTTTTTGCCAGATAAAGTAATCATCAACCCAACTAAAAGATTCATTAAAACAGAAAACATAAACTATCATAAAAAGGCGATGTTTCTTTTACGCTCCCAAATCCATGCAATGGAAAAACAAATTATTAAATAAATTACTCCAAATATTTAAAAGTTATTGGTAATTAAATCAACATTAAAATTCATAGTTGTGTTTTTTAAAATTAAATAACCAGTGTTAATCAGCAGTGCTGAAAACATTTTCTTCAATTTGTTTGTGATGTAATCGTGTATCAAATACGGCACAAATATTTCTCAAGAAACGTTCCCCTAATTTTGTGACTTTTATACAATTCTTGTCTTTTTTGATCAGACCCTCTGCTTCCAAATCGTGTAAACCGTTTAAACTTCTTTTAAAATTATCATTAAGTAGATCTTGTTTATCCCAATGGGTTTCATTTTTGCACATTAAATTTAGGATATGCTTGCGCATTAATAAGTCTTCTTCGTTTAAAATATGACCTTTAAAAACAGGTATTTCATAAGAGTTAACCAATCTTAAATAATCCTCTACTTTTTTAACGTTTTGCGCAAAGCCATTCCAAGTATCACTAATAGATGAGACGCCCAAACCAATCATCAATTCCGTATATTGATGCGTGTAGCCCATAAAATTTCGATGTAGGTTTCCCGTTTCTTGTGCAGTGTAAAGACTATCGCTTTTTAAAGCGAAATGGTCCATTCCTATTTCTTTATAATCTGCATCAATTAACATTTGCCTACCTAATTCATATAACATTTGTCGCTCTTGGGTGTTTGGCAAATCGTCTTCGGTAAACATTCTTTGTCCTGGTTTTACCCAAGGTACATGTGCGTAACCGTAATATGCAATTCTATCTGGCTTTAAGCCGATGACTTGCTGAATGGTTGCTTTTAATCCGGTTTCGGTTTGCAGAGGAAGTCCATAAATTAGATCGTAATTGATGGACTTGTACCCTGTTTCCCTTGCCAAATCGGTCACATCTTTTACTTGTTGTATCGTTTGGTAACGATTGATAATTTTTTGAACTTTTTCATCAAAATCCTGTATTCCTAAGCTTAAACGTTTAAATCCTAAATCGTATAAAACCTTTAAATGCTGTGAGGTTGTATTTGCGGGATGCGCCTCAAAAGAAAACTCGGCATCCGGATGTAGTGTACAATCGGTTAATATATCCCCTATCAAGGTTTTTAAATGTTGAGGACTAAAAAAAGTTGGTGTGCCCCCTCCAAGATGCAACTCTTTAATGATGGGTTTATCTACTAAAAAATCCTTATATAATTGCCACTCTTTGGCAACGGCTTTTATGTACGGCTTTTCTACTTCGTGATTAATGGTGATTCGGGTATTACAACCGCAATAAGTACACAGACTTTCGCAATAGGGTAAATGGATATACAAACTAATTCCGCTGCTCCAATTACTTTCATTAAAAGAATTTTTAACAGAATCAATCCATTTATCTTTAGAAAAAGTTTCTTGGTCCCAATACGGTACGGTAGGATAGCTGGTATATCTGGGTGTAGCTACTGCATATTTTTTGATCAAATTTACGTTTTCCATAGCTTTTCAATAGGGTGTTTGATTGTCATCAGAAGACACGTTTTTGGAGGGTATGTTGTTTTTTTGACAAGCATTAGCACAAGCGCAAGCTTTACCGGCGCATTTGTTAGCTTGCCAATTATTAAGGTTTTTTATAATTTGTTCTGCAGTTTTCTGGTAGGCCTCAGCTTCGTATTGGTTAGAAAAATGTTGCGGTACATTTGCCACTTTCATACCCGCAGCAGATGCTGCTTTTATATCAATATTTGTTGTATCTGAAGAACGGGTAGCTATATACTTTATACCAAATTCCTTCAACTTTTTAATAACTGGAGACGATACATCATCATTTATAAAAACGATTACGGCATCTTTACCTTCCGCAAAATTTACAGTATCAATCCCTAAAGCGTTAGATATAAGTGTAATATCATGATTTTTTTTATTGGCTTTTGCCAAAAACTCTTTTTCAAAAGATTGAGTGCTGTAAACAACTGCCTTCATGTTATTTCTGTTTTTCAGCGGAGTGAAAATGCCATTCCGTAGTTTAAAACAAAATTAAAATTTAAACCCTTAAAGGCTATTGAGTGCAATCAGTATTAAAAATGATAATAATCAGTTTTTCATACTGTGTAGCTTTTCTAAAACAAGAAGCTGGATCTCGCTCCCTTTCTTTTCTAAAAGCTTTTCATCTTTAAAATCGCTTAATGTACGGCTAACGGTTTCTGTAGCCATGCCCGCCATTGCGGCTAAATCATTGCGGGATATTTTAAAATTGTGTGAATTATGAATTTCACCTACTCTAATCAACGTTTCTGCCAATCGCTTACGGACAGAAAAATAAGCCATTTGCACTAGCTGCTCTTCTTTTTGATAAAGATTTGTAGAAAGCAGGTGGATAAATTTCATGGCGAGATTTGCGCTTTCCATTAACAATTGATCTAATTGATCTTTATGTAAAATGCAAACATCAGCATCTTCTAATGCCTCTGCATTTTCTGTATGTGTTTTATTAACTAGCGCATCAAAAATCCCAAAATAATCATCAGTATGTTTTATTGCGGTAACAAACTCACGTCCATCCTCCGTAATTTTACTTATTTTGATTTTGCCGTTAATCACTAAATATAATCCTTGCGAAGCATCGCCATCGTAATATAAAAGCTGGCCTTTTTTTAAATGCCTAACTTTTTTGTTTAGTAGCAGTTTGTTTAAACTTTCAAAATCATTAACGCTTTCGCTCAGTTTTTCAATTGCCTTTATCCCGTTTCCATAAAATGTTTGTTGCTTATTTTGTTTTTTTAACCTGATTTCAATGGCATTAAGCAATTCAATATCATCAAATGGTTTAGTTAGGTAATCATCTGCCCCCATTTCCATTCCTTTTCTAAAATCAAGTCTTTCTGTTTTAGCGGTTAAGAATATGAAAGGAATAACGGAGGTGTCGGTGTTTTTGCTTAATAAATATAAAACGCCGTAACCATCTAGCTCTGGCATCATAATATCGCAAACTATTAAGTCTGGCAGGTGTTTTTGAGCTAATTCTACGCCAATTTTACCATTTTCTGCAACGAGTGTTTGGTAATTTGCAAGCTCAAGAATTTCAGAAGTGCTTTCTCTGATATCTGTATTGTCTTCTATAATTAAGATGGTTTGTTTCATGTTTTAAAGGTCAAATATTAATGCAAAAGTAGTGCCTTCGTTTTCTTGACTCTTAAACGCTATCCTTCCGTTCATCAGTTTAATGTACCTATCTACAATATTTAATCCTAAGCCGGTTCCAGGGATACTGCCTGTATTATGTGCTCTAAAAAAAGCCTCGAACAAATGTTTTTGTTCCCCTAGGGGAATGCCAATCCCGTTATCTTTAACAGTAAGCTCAAATTTATAATCAGTAATTTCCGTATTAAACTCAATAAAAGTATCTTCCCCTGAATATTTTATTGCGTTAGCCATCAGATTAATGATACAATTTTTCAACAAATTACCATCGGTATTAACCAAACTTTTTGTCCCTGTATGCTGATAGATGATGTTTTGGTTTTGCTTGGCAACCAATTGCATTTCTTCGGTAATTTCTTCGGCAAATTTTACTAGGTCTATCTCCTCAAAAGTAGCAGAAACAACCCCTTTTTCTAATCTTTCTAAAGATAAAAAATCATTTAAAATGGTTGTCAAATTGCCAATTCCTGTTTTTATTTTACTAACATGCTTTTTGATATTTATATTGTTATAATCCTGAGAATATTTGTCAATTAAAGATGCAGAAAGCTGAATAGAGCTTAAAGGCGTTCTAAACTCATGCGAGGCCATAGAAACAAACCTGCTTTTTAATTGATTAAGCTCCCTTTCTTTTTCTAACGACTGGCTAACTTCCTCTTTTGCTTGATGCATTTGCTTAATTAAAGACTGTAATTCTAGGGTGCGGTCTTCTACTAAAATTTCAAGCTTATTTGTATATAACAAAAGTTGC
>JACMNZ010000510.1 GCA_014378285.1 Pseudopedobacter sp. | reverse complement strand
TCAAATCCAATTCCGTTATCTTTAACCGTGATACGACAATAGTCTTTATTTTGTTCTAATCTTTCGCTATCTAAAGCCTCGCCTTTTAATATCTCAGATTTAATTTCTACTAACGGCGGTATACCTTCTTTTGTAAACTTTATGGCATTACTTAAAAGGTTTTGAAAAAGCTGTCTAATCTGGCTAGGTATGGCTTCTATATGATGGTTGACCATTAAATCTATAGTTGCGTTTTTCTTTTCTATGGTATATTCTAAGTCTTCAATTATTTTTTGAAGTTCATCATGTAGATCAACATCAATATAAACCTCATCGGTACGCGTAACCCTAGAGAAGGTTAGCAAATCATCAATTAGGGTTTGCATTCTTTCAGATGCATTTTGCATCCTTTTAACATAATCCATACCCTCCGGGCTAATGTTATCGGTAAACTTGTTTTGTAAACGTTCGCCAAAAGCCCTAATTTTTCTTAAAGGTTCTTGTAAATCATGAGATGCCACGTAAGCAAATTGCTCTAAATCTTGGTTAGAACTATTTAACTCCTCTACTTTAGATTCTAAACTTTTTTGTACGTTCTTAATTTCAGTAATGTCATGCATCACCACCATTACGTTAAAAATACCACCAGAAGCATTTTTTACCGGTTTAAAATCTATCATAAATGTTTTACCATCCGGAAAATCTTTTTCTAATTGAATTTCTTCCCCGTTAAAGGCCCTATCTAAAATATCCTTATTGTTGATAAATTCATCCTCATCAAATAATTCTTTAAGGTGGATTCCTTGAGATAATTGAGTCTTAAATTTTACTTGTGTAATGATTGGTCCATCAAAAAGGATTAACTCATGATTTGTATCAAACATCAATACAATAGAATCTGGAACGTTGCTGGCAATAGTTTTATAAATGCTTTCTGTTTTTTCTAATAAAATTGCAGCATTCTTTAATTCTGTAATATCTTGAAGGTTACCAATAATTTTAACGATTTCGTTTTCATGGTTGACAATAACTTTTGCCGTTAAATAAACATACCTTATGGATTTATCGGGTCTAAAAATCCTATATTCTGTAGCAAAATCTTTCTTTTCATCCATTACAGATAAAATAGTTTGCTTACATTTTTCTACATCATCTTTATGGATTAATTTTTCATAAAAATTGAGCGTAATTTCTACAGAATTTGGTTGGTATCCGTGTATTCTAAACAGCTCTTCTGACCAAAAAAAATGGTCAATCCCATTAAACCACTCAAAACTTCCATTATGTGCTATAGATTCTGCTTCTTTTAATAGAGCTTCGTTTTGTGATAATTTTTGAGAGGTTTCTTTTAACTCGGTAATATCTAAACACGTTCCTATTATCTTTTTATCTGCTTGGATATATCTGCATTGCGCCAAAATGTAACGACGTTGACCATTAACCCATAAAACTTGATATTCTGTATTAAAATTAGTTTGCTTTGATATGGCAGTTTCTAACATGGCTTTATATCCCGCCCTAAATTCTGGGATAATCATGTTGTACATTAAATCCAAATCTGGAGAGATGGAATTAGGCATGTATCCGAATATCTTATAGAGTGCATCAGAAAAATTGATTTCCTTGGTTCTAACATCTAATTCCCAACTGCCCATATTTGCTAATTTTTCTGCCGTTTGCAAAAGATTTTGCCTTCTTTTTAAATCTTGCTGTATCCTTTCTTTGGATTTTACTTCTTGGTCTAAAATGAGGTTCATTTGATGCTGGGTGGTGATATTTCTTGAGTAATTTAAACTTATACCAATTAATGGAACAACGTTAGCAAACAGACGGAAGAATTGTGCGAAATTATATTCTATATCAAAATTTTTGTAAAACACCGCCATTTGTACGTCTGCAAATATTGCGGGAATCATACTTAGTATCAACATCTTAAAAAAGATACCATCAAAACTTTTTAACACTTTGGGCATCAAATAGGCACCCCAAAATAAATATCCTATAATACTAATTATTTCTAGAGGATGTGTGAAAAAAGCGTCTCTGTATATAAATATTGCAGGAATTGTTTTAAGATTAACAATAAACACAATTGCTATTATTGAAAGCAGTAAAAATGAAACTCCTAAAAATTTAACAAGGGTTTTCTTTTCTCTATCTGTATTTAAGTGTTTCTCTTTTAGGTTGAGAATAATATAAGTGCCAACAATTAAAAGAAGGATGTTTAATATCCTACTTACAAACCAGGTTACATATATAGCAGAATCTAAATCTAAATTGGTTGTAACTACTCCTAAAATAACCAACAAATGAAACATATCAAAAAACGAAACACAAAGCATTACTAAACCCACAATTGGGGCGGCAATATCCTTTTTAACACTAAAATCTATCAGGGTTAAAATGCAGGTGAAAACCCCAACGGCTATACTAAATATGATCCAAACGGTAGAAAAGGTACGGCCAAGGATAAGGCCTGTTGAAACATTTTCTGTTATTTTAGAAAAGGAAAGAACTCGATAATCATTATAGCTTATTTCTATTCCCAACATAGACATTACCGTTGGTGAGATACAGATTAAGAATATAGCCCAAAAATATCCCATCGGGATATTTAAGCTATTTTCTTTTTTGTTTAATGAGATACTATTTATAGCCACTTATTTGTTTTATTTACTCCAAGTTTATAGCTTTCATTTTGTTGTAAAGCGTTTTTCTATCGATATTTAGAATTTGGGCTGCTTTAGTTTTATTAAATTTTACATCTTTTAAAACCTTTAAAATAGTTTCATATTCGGCTTCTAAAGCTGCGTTTTTTAAATCCACACGTTTTTCTTTACCGGCTATAGTGCTTACGGTTTCTATTGCATTTTCAAATGCAGAAACTTTAGAATAGGTAGAAATTTCTAGCGGTAAGGCTTTTGTCTGAACAACATCTCCCTCTGTTAATAAAACCGCTCTTCTCAATACGTTTTTTAATTCCCTTACATTTCCTGGCCATGGGTAGGTTAAAAAGCTTTCTTCTACATCTGGCGAAAAGGTTTTTACATCTTTATTTAATTCTTTATTCGCAGAAAGCAAGAAGTACTCGGCAAAAATCATGATGTCTTTTCCCCGCTCACGTAATGGCGGCATATAAATACCAAATTCATTAAATCTATGATAAAGATCTTCCCTAAACCTTCCTTTAGAAATGGCGTCTATTAAATTCTCGTTAGTTGCCACAATAATCCTAACATCTAAATCAATCTCTTTTGTAGATCCAATGCGTTTAACTTTTCGTTCCTGTACTGTTCTTAATAACGCGGCTTGTATTTCATAAGAGAGATTACCAACCTCGTCTAAAAACAAAGTACCTCCGTTTGCCATCTCAAAATGACCAATTTTTGTATATAGAGCACCCGTAAAAGAACCTTTTTCATGTCCAAAAAATTCTGATCCAGCCAATTCCTTTGTTAAGGATCCACAATCCATTGCAATAAAAGGCTTATCCTTTCTTGGGCTTTTCATGTGTATGCTCTTAGCAACCGATTCTTTTCCGGTACCACTTTCACCCATCAAAATTACACTGTAACCTGTTGGCGCAACTAAGTCAATCTGCCTAATCAGCTCTCTAGCCGCTGTACTTTGTCCTATTACGTAATCTTCTTTTTTAAATGCTTCGGTACCTAATTCTTTATTTTTTAAAGCCTCGGTAGGAGATTTGGGCTTATCTAATTCTTCATTTAAAGCCTGTTGAGTCTCAATGGCTTTTTTTATAGTATTTAAAATCTCATCTGGGTACAATGGCTTGGTGATATAATCATAAGCCCCCATTTTTATCAATTCTACGGCAAGTTTAATATCAGAATAACCGGTGATGATGATTACTCCTGTACGGGGATAGGATAACTTAATTTTTTTTAATACCTCTCTTCCATCGGTATCTTCTAACCTAAAATCACAAAGCACTAAATTAAAAGATTCTGTTGTTAGTTTTTCAAATGCGGTTGCGCCAGATGTTGCTGTTTTTACTTCAAAACCATTTCTGGATAAGAATTTAGAAAGCAACAAACCAATGTTTACCTCATCATCTACGATAAGTATTTTTTTCATTTATACGGTTTAGTATCCAGATAAAAACCAGGAGGTTAATTACTAAAGCGAATATAAATCAAAATATTTTGATTGGGAAAATATTTCTACATAATTAACCCTTGGGTTATAAAATTAATTATAAATGTTTTTTATTAATTAAATTTTGGTTTTCTTTTTTCTAAGAATGCATTCACACCCTCCTTAAAGTCATCGGTACCAAAACAATTAGAAAATTCTTCTATTTCTTTATTAAATCCATCTGGTTTGTTAGCAGCATTTATTGCCGAAATGGCAGCTTTTATTGCATTTGGAGATTTTTGAATGATGTTTTGCATTAATTCTGTTGCTGCTTTCAAAAGTTCTGGTTTGTCTTTTAAAACTTTATTTACCAATCTGTTGGTTAATGCTTCTTCTGCGGTTATCATATTTGCGCTTAAAATCATTTCCATCGCTTTTCCCTTACCTATTAAATTTGGAAGCCTTTGTGTGCCTCCATAACCCGGAATCAATCCTAAAGTAACTTCAGGTAAACCCATTTTTGCATTTGCAGAAGCCATCCTAATATGACATGCCATCGCCAATTCTAATCCTCCGCCTAAAGCAAAACCATTTATGGCGGCGATTATGGGTTTTGGGCAATTTTCTATTAAATCGAACACATTTTGATGACCTTCTTTTGCTAATTCTTTTCCTTCGGGCGAATTAAAAGAAGAAAACTCAGAAATATCGGCACCAGCCACAAATGCTTTTTCACCAGCGCCAGTAATGATAATTCCTCTAACATTTTCATCAACGATTGCATCAATGATAGCCAGATTTATTTCTTTTAAAGTCTCTCTGTTTAAGGCATTAAGTTTTGCCTCACGGCTGATGGTGATCAACTGGATAAAATTTGATTTATCTATGATAAGATTATTGAAAGTCATACTTTTTTTTTAAAATTTCCTGTTCTTAAAAGCCCAATTATTGATGTAAGCTACTATTTCTGAAGTGGTTGTGCCTGGGCTAAAAAGTTTACCAACACCCAATTTTGTAAGTTCTTGTTGATCAGTTTCTGGAATAATCCCTCCGCCGGTGACTAAAACATCTGTTAAATCTTTTTCCTTTAAAAGTGCCATAATTTTAGGGAAAACCGTCATGTGTGCACCAGATAAAATGGAAACGCCAATAGCATCAACATCTTCTTGTAAAGCAGCATTAACTACCATTTCTGGTGTTTGTCTAAGACCAGTGTATATTACTTCCATACCAGCATCCCTTAAGGATGTTGCGATTATTTTCGCACCTCTATCATGCCCATCTAAACCAACTTTTGCCACTAAAACTCTAATCGGTCTATTTAGTTTATTATCCATTTTTGTTTAATTTATTGATAGGTATAACGCTATAAATGTAATAAGAAAAATGATTAGGTAGGTTTTAGAAAATTTATATTGAAGTGTTTATTGATTGGGTTTAACTACATTGTAGGCTATAATTTATTAATGAAAAAATTAACGCTTTGTTTTTTATTCATCGCTTTGCTTTTAAGTGCTATTAAAACGATAGCAAATAGTAAAAGTGTAATAAATGTAGCGTCTTCAAAAACCAATGATCAAAACCGTTTTTTGCTGGTAGATAATTCTGATTTTAAAACTAATCATAAACTTAAAACTCATTTTAACGCTTTAGACCTTAATATTTATTTAAGCGGTTTGCTTATTAATAATTTTTTTAAGCAGTCATCTTTTGATGATATCTCTGCTGCAAATTATTTAGAAGTATTGGGAATTTATAATGCAAGGTTAAATAAACTAGATAACGCTATTTCTGATTTTAAAAAAGCATATAATTTGAGTTTAAGCCTAAAAAACGAATTTCAATCCTTCATATTAGCCTACAATTTAGCCAATATATTTTTCATAAAAAATGACTTGGCTAACGCCGATTTATATAGCAGATATGCCAATAAATATATTGCGGGTTTAAGCAAACCTAAACTAACTTTTGATCAATTATTAATGGAGTCTAAAATTGCAGCCTCTCAAAATAACATTAAAAAAGCAGAAAACTTAATCCTAAAAAAAGCATTGCAAATGAGCGGCAGGTTAGGAAAAAAAGCAGCTTATGCTTGTTATTTACAATTGGGTAAAATTTATTTAAAAGCTAAAAGGTTTACGGAAAGCAAATGGTTTTTTATCCAAGCGTTAACTACTGCTTCAAACATCAATTTTAAACAGGGGGAGATAGAGTCTTTGATATTATTATCTAAAGCCAAGGTAGAAATTAAAGACTACGATTTGGCTTTACAAGATTTAAAAAAAGCAAAAATATTAATTGAAGAAGGTTATCCAATTTATCAGGAAGACTTAGATTTGAACTTATTATTAGTAAATAAGAAAATTAACAAATAATAATTTCAATTGCAATTACCT
>JACMNZ010000509.1 GCA_014378285.1 Pseudopedobacter sp. | reverse complement strand
TAGAAAAAGCTTGGCGTTTAATCCAAAATGATAGGATGAAAGGCATTAAAAAAGAAAAGCTTCAACAAGAAATTGTTGAGGCTTCAAAAGACTTAAACTTCAATCTTTATCAGTTTATAGAAAAATTTAAGAATTCATAAGATTCTCAATTTCATCGGCTTCTATCGGAATTTTAGCCATTAAATCAACATTGCCATTCTCTGTGATCAGAATATCGTTTTCTAGCCTAATTCCCAAACTTTCATTCATTATATATATGCCAGGTTCACAAGTCAATATATTTCCTACTGCAAATGGTTCATATCTACTAGCAAAATCATGCACATCCAAACCTAAATGATGCGAAGTACCATGCATAAAATATTTTTTATATGCTGGTACATCTGGATTTTGCTTTTCTACATCATGTTTATCTAAAAGTCCTAATTTTATCAATTCAGAAGTCATAATCTTGCCTACTTCTTCATGATAGTCATTCCAAATGGCCCCAGCTTTCAACATTTTAACTGATTCTTTCATTACGTGTAAAACAGAATTATATACGTCTTTCTGTCTTTTGGTAAATCTTCCGTTTACAGGAATGCTCCTACTCATATCTGCATTGTAGTTGGCATATTCAGCTCCAAAATCAAATAAAATCACATCTCCGTCTCTACATTGTTCTTTGTTATCGTTGTAATGTAGTATACATGCATTTTTTCCTGAGGCTATTATTGGGGAATAAGCATGTCCTGTTGCTTGCTTTTTTATAAATTCGTGAATTATTTCTGCTTCAATTTCATATTCTTGTACGCCTGGTTTTACAAAGTTTAAAACTCTTCTAAATGCATCATTCGTAATATCACAAGCTTTTTGGGTATAAAAAACTTCTATATCAGATTTTATTGGCCTTAATTCTCTAAATATTAAAGCTGCTCTTTCATAACGATGCAATGGATACTTAGATTTTATTTCATCAATAAATCTAAGATCTTTGTAAGGTACCACTGGTGCATACCTATCATTTTCATTAGTATTAATATATATATTAGTAGCATAATGAACAATGGAAGAAAAAATATTCCAAAATTCTTCTATCCAATAAATATTTTGGATACCTGAAATTGCTTTTGCTTCCTCTTTTGTGAACTTATATCCTTCCCAAACAGCTATGTATTCATTTGTCTGTCTTAAAAAGAGGACTTCTTTGTATAACGGATTAGGACAATCCGGAAAAATAAGTAATAAACACTGTTCTTGATCTAGGCCAGTAAGATAAAAAAAATCGGGATTTTGTTTAAAATTATAAATTTGATCGCCACTTCTAGGAAATTCATCATTTGTATTGATAATAGCTAAGCCGTTTTTTTTTATTTTAGACAAAAAGTTTCGTCTATTATTAACAAAAAGTGTTTGATTTTTTATTTTTACTTTCATTTTAATTAATAATTATTTTTACTTTAATTATTTTAAAGTATTTTTGCGATGATTATAAGTTTGGAACGAAGTTTGAATATTTATAAAAGTCAAACTTATAGTTAATTTTACAAATAATTAAGCAATTAAGAATTGTTAACCTTAAAAAAAAAATGATGAATTATTCTACATTAAAAAAAACAGTTGCTTTGTCTCTTGCTACTGCTTTTGCT
>JACMNZ010000508.1 GCA_014378285.1 Pseudopedobacter sp. | reverse complement strand
GTTTACTTAGCTGGCGGTTTAGCGGGAGCTGCCTTTTACATTTTATGCTACAATATTTTCCCTGCTTTTGCAGAAGCAAAGCTTGGTTCAGTAGCTATTGGCGCTTCTGCATCTGTAACGGCAATAATGGTAGCAACTGCAACCTTGTTACCAAATTATACCATTGGATTATTATTTATTGGCCCCGTAAAATTAAAGTGGTTGGTTTTAGCTTTTATTTTATTGGATTTAATTAACGTGGCTGGACCAAATTCAGGTGGTTATTTATCTCATTTAGGCGGAGGAATATTCGGTTTCTTCTTTATCAAAGCTTTGCAAAGCGGCAACGATTGGAGCAAACCTTTCGAGAATGTTTTTAAGCCAAAGCCGAAACTTAAGGTGGTATCTAAAAATGAAAACATTAACTTTCGCCCAAGAAATGATACCCCAAATCAAGAATTAATAGATCAAATTCTTGATAAGATTTCACAATCTGGTTATAATAATTTAACCAAGCGAGAAAAGGATATTTTATTTAACGCTAGTAAAAATCATGAAGAAAAAGAAAAATAGCTTCCTACAAAAAGCGCTTCTTTTTTTAAATTTTTTCGCCATTATATGTCTTTTATTAAGCTATTTGGCTTCTTTGGTCGATCCTGAAAAAATCTGGTATTTTACACTTTTTGGATTGGCTTATCCATTTATCCTAATAACCAATATTCTTTTTATTTTAGTTTGGGCGTTAGCAAAGCGATGGTACTTTTTATATTCATTATCATTTATTTTGATTGGTTATCAACCACTAACCAGAACTTTTGGTTTTAGAACATCAGCTTCAAATAATTTTAATATAGATAGTAACACGATAAAATTAATGTCTTACAATGTGCATTATTTCAAAAAGTTTGGTTCCAATTTAGACACTACTACTCGATCAAAAGTATTAGCATTAATAAAAGAAGAACAACCAGATGTAATCGGTTTTGAAGAGTTTTTTACCCGTAAAAAAGGGAAATATGATTTAAAGGATTCCATTCTTAAAATATTAGATACCAAACAGTTTTATTATAGCACAGCAATAGATAACGATTATGAATCTACAGGTGTTGCCATTTTTAGTAAATACCCGATAGTTAAAACCGGGGATATTATTTTAGATAGTCTTGAAATGGGAAATCAAGGAGTATTTGTGGATATAAAAAAAAATGACAGGATTTTTAGGGTTTATGCGGTTCATTTAGCATCTATATCTTTCCAGCCAGAAGATTACAATTTTTTAAACGAGGTTAAAACAGATATTAAATCTAGTAAAGACGTGGTATCCTCCAAAAGGATTGTAAAAAAACTTAAAACTGCTTTTATCAAAAGAAGTAATCAGGTAAAAATCATTAAAAAAGACATGGATAATTGTAAGACCCCATATATTGTAATGGGCGATTTTAACGATACTCCGGTTTCTTATTCGCTCACACAAATGAATAAAGGCTTAAAAAATGCTTTCCAAGAAAAAGGAAAGGGCTTAGCCATTACTTATAACGGGGAATTTCCCAATTTTCAAATAGATTATATTCTTACAAGCCCTCAGTTTAATATCAATAGCTATAAAATTATTAAAAAATCTTATTCAGATCATTATCCATTAAGGTCCAACGTTAGCTTACCTAATTAATCAAGTCCCAAAACTCTTCATCAAAATTTGTAATTTGCGCCATGCAACATTCGCTATCCATATATAACACACTAAGCAAAAAAAAAGAGGTTTTTAAGGCCTTAAATCAACCTTATGTAGGGATGTATGTTTGCGGTCCAACAGTATATAGTAACGCCCATTTAGGGAACGCCCGTACTTTTATTTCTTTTGATGTAATTTTTAGATACCTTACTTATTTAGGTTATAAGGTAAGATATGTGAGAAATATCACAGATGCTGGGCATTTAGAGGGTGATGGTGATCAAGGTGAGGATAAAATCTCTAAAAAAGCAAAATTAGCTGCTTTAGAACCGATGGAAATCGTACAGAAATACAGTGTAGATTTTCATCAAATGATGCAATCTTTTAATGCCTTGCCACCAAGTATAGAACCAACTGCAACAGGACATATCATTGAGCAAATAGAGATGATTAAAGTCATTTTAAAAAGTGGTTATGCTTATGAAGTGGAAGGAAGCATTTATTTTAATGTGGAGAAATATAATGAAACTCAGAATTACGGTATTTTAAACGGAAGAAAATTAGAGGATTTAATCAATAATACCCGTGATCTTGGCGGCCAGCAACAGAAAAAAGGAAAGCTGGATTTTGCCCTTTGGATAAAAGCCAAGCCAGAACATTTGATGCAATGGCCATCTCCCTGGGGGAATGGTTTCCCTGGTTGGCATTTAGAATGTTCTGCCATGAGCAATAAATACTTGGGCGAACAATTTGATATCCATGGTGGCGGCATAGATTTAGTGCCTACTCATCATACCAATGAGATTGCCCAAAACATAGCTTGCTGCGGTAAGCAACCTGCAAATTATTGGGTACACACCAATATGTTGACGGTTAATGGACAAAAAATGTCTAAATCTTTAGGAAATAGTTTTTTGCCTCATGAACTTTTTTCTGGTGAACATCCTCTATTAAATAAAGGACATAGTCCAATGGTTATTCGCTTTTTTATGCTACAAGCTCACTATAGAAGTACTTTAGATTTCTCTAACGATGCTTTAGAAGCGAGCGAAAAGGGTTTTAAAAGATTGATGAGCGCTTTTGATTTGTTAAATAAATTAAAAGCTGGCGATACTTCTGAGATAAAAGTTGATGAAATGGAAGTCAAATTTAGAGCAGCAATGGATGATGATTTTAATACTTCCGTTTTAATTGCAGAACTATTTGAAGCTACAAAAACTATCAATTCTGTTTATGATGGGAAAACCAAAATTGACCAAACCTCATTAGACTCTTTAAAAAACTTGATGAATGCTTTTGTATTAAACGTTTTAGGTCTTAAAAATGATTTACAAGCAACCGACGATTTATTGCCAGTTATGGATTTTATTCTTAAAATAAGAACCGAAGCAAAAGCTAATAAAGATTACGCAACTTCAGATAAAATTAGGATTGGTTTAAATGAAATAGGCTTTCAAGTTAAGGATGGCAAAGATGGAAGCAGTTGGGCAAAGGAATAAAATATTCTATATTATTAAAAAACAAAGATTTTTTATCTATTAAAACAAAGATTAGCCTTCATTAATTAGCCGCAAACATTCGTTTTTTATCATTACCTCAAACACATTATAAATATGAACAATAACTGTCCAAAATGTAATTCAGAATTTACCTATTTAGACCAAGACCACATGGTTTGTTCACAGTGTTTTAATGAATGGAGTACAGTTGAGGAAATAGTGGAAACGGATACAATAGAAAAAGTATTAGATGCTAACGGAAACGAGTTGATTGATGGTGATTCCGTTATTGTAATGAAAGACCTCCCAGTTAAAGGCGCACCCAAACCGCTAAAAGCTGGCACTAAAGTTAAAAATATACGCTTAACTGATGGCGACCATAATATTTCTTGTAAAATTGATGGTTTTGGTGCTATGAATTTGAAATCTGAGTTTGTGAGGAAGGCTTGATTTAGTTACGTTATTGTTATTTAATTCACTTCTAGGTATTTCATTTTTGCGTGAGGGATAGAAGCGGAATCCTTTTTTTGCTCTTGGCCATTAAACAAATTGCAAAAAAAGATATAGCGGATAGCCCGGTGCTTTTTCAGCACACGCCATTATCATTTCATTTATCAAGC
>JACMNZ010000507.1 GCA_014378285.1 Pseudopedobacter sp. | reverse complement strand
TAATCCGATATACAGGCATCATGTTAATCTTACCTAAAAACCATCTTTTAAAAGGCGTATTAAAAGCATCGGCCCTAGCCAAAAAATGAAGATCTCTTTTAAAAATGACAGCGATTAAAATGGCATCCAAAAAAGAATTGCCATGATTTGCACAAATGATTAAAGGTTTATCAGGGCTTACATTTTCATAATCGTAAATCCTTATTTTTTTAAAATAAAGTTTAGCAGTAATTTTTAAAAGCCAATAAAAGAAAAAATACGTCATATATTAGGGCGGTAAAGCTAACATTCTTTTAATTTTATATCGATAAAAAAAACGAAACTCGTTGATGCAAAAAGAGGAAATCAAAAAATATTTTTACGATAATTTTGAGCTCAATCAAGAGAAAAAGGATTACTTAGAAATCCATGCTAAACGCTATGAAACCATTTTATCCATTATCGAAGATAAAAAATTTGAGCATATTTTAGATATAGGTCCATCCTTTTTAAGCGAATTACTTTATCAAAAATTTGGAGAAAAATTAACGCTTTTGGGTTTTGATAGCGAAGAAAGTCAAGGCGGGCATTTACCGAACTCGGCAAACTTAAGAAAAGTAAAACTGATTAAGAAAGACCTCAATTTTTTTAAGGCTTATGCCGAGGATTTGCAAACGTATGATTTAATTATTTGTGCCGAAGTGATGGAGCATCTTTACACTTCCCCAAAGATTCTGTTCAAAAACTTATGTCATTTATTAAATAAAGATGGTTTATTAATTATCCAAACCCCAAATGCAATTGCCTTAAGAAAAAGATTGGCTTTACTTTTTGGAAAAAATCCTTATGAAATGCCTCGAGAAAACTTAGAAAATCCAGGTCATTTTAGAGAATACACGTCTAAAGAATTGATAGGATTGGGAAAAGCAAAAGGATTAGAAATACAAAAAATCATTTTTGATGAATATTTTGAATATCCATCTACATTATCAAAATTTTACCGTTCCTTTAAAACCATCATCCCAAAAAACTTAAAAAGCGGAATCACTATTGCATTTAAAAAATCATGACCCCAACCTATAGCAGATTTAAAACAGAATATAAAGTTAGACCGGATGATATCGATATGTTTTATCATGTGCACAACAGCAAATATTTAGATTATGTGCTAAATGCCCGTTATGAGCAAATGGAACTTTTTTACGGGATGAGTATGGAAAAATTCTTAGAAATGGGTTTCGGTTGGGTAGTAAAAACCGTAATGATAGATTATAAACGTCCTTTAGGTTTAGGAGACTTCTTTATTGTAGAAACCGGCATTGAAAGCCTTAATAAAAGAGGTTGCAGAATTACTTTTGAAATTACCAACAAGAAGACAAAAAAAACCAGCACCGATGGCTGGTTTGATTTTGTAATGATTGATTTAAAAACCGGTAGAGGCGTACAAGTGACCGATGAAATGGTAAATCTTTATAGTGTTTGATTTTTTTTAATCCATCCCTCCAAGCCTAATTGGAGAACGTTGTGCCGGCCATTCATAAGGTTTGCCAGTTTTGTTATCTATTGGTAAAATACTTTTCACGTTAGATGTTTTTTCTGGGTCTTCTGATGCCATGTAAGCTAAAATTGCAGTCAAGATTGCATTATTTTGTACATCATCAAAAACGATTTTATCATAAGTATCTCTGTTGGTATGCCAAGTGTAATTTCCATAAGCCCAACTGGTAGAACTTAAAGAAAAAGCTGGTGCCCCTGCTGCTACAAATGAAGCATAATCAGAACCACCACCACCAGGGAAACCAGGAAAATTAGTTTTTATTTGATTTTTAATTTCCGCTGGAACTGGATTTAACCATCTCCCTAAATATTCATAAGCATTTAAGAAACCTTGTCCAGATAAATCTACTACTCTTCCCGTTCCGTTATCTTGATTAAAGACTGCTTGTATATTTTTCACAATTTCTGGATGATCTTCTACAAAAGCTCTAGATCCATTTAAGCCTTGTTCTTCACTTCCCCAGTGCCCAACTAAAATTGTACGCTTTGGATTTGGATAAACTTTCTTTAAAATTCTCATGGCTTCCATCATGGTAATTGTTCCCGTTCCGTTATCAGTTGCACCTGTTGCGCCATCCCAAGAATCAAAATGGGCAGAAAGTATAACATATTCGTCAGGTTTTTCTGTTCCTTTAATTTCTGCAATGGTATTAAAAACTGGCACTTTGCCTAATTCTTTACTTTCTGCAACGATTTTAAGTTTTACAGTATTTCCGGATTCTGCCAAACGAAATAACATTCCGTAATCTTCTAAGGCAATATCTACCGAAGGAATTTTTTTAGTGTAAGCACCAAATATTTTATTCACGCCAAATCCAGCCGACCAATAAGAAGAAATGACACCAGCAGCTCCAGAATTTTCTAATGCTAATGGTAAAGTACGAGAAGTATATCCTGTTTTTCTAATTCTGTTTGCCCAAGATTTTACCATTTCGGCTCTTTCGCTTTTCATCTTTTCGATTGATTCCTTCGTACCATATTGTTCCCAATTATCATCTGGACGACCAGTTGGTTGCAGCATAGAAACCATTACCAACTTTCCCTTTGCATTTGGCAACCAATTTTTGAAAGCAATAGAATCTGCTAAATCTGGAAGAATAATTACATTTGCAGTTACACCTTTAGCTGATGTTGAAGGATTCCAAGCTAGTTGCGTACCTTCCAAAGATTTAATTCTTGGCGAAACCATATCTATATGTGTGATGCCGCGTTGCCATCCACGCCACT
>JACMNZ010000099.1 GCA_014378285.1 Pseudopedobacter sp. | reverse complement strand
TTTATTACAGACACTATTTATGATTTTAGAAAAAGTAAAGAGGAATTACCTTACTCAAGAATTAAATATAGATTGGGATGCTTTAGAACCAATTTTTAACGAACTTTTAAACCGAGAAATTAATTCAGTTAATGAATTGGAAAAATGGCTTAAGGATAAAAGTGAAGTTGAGGCAGCTTTAGAAGAAGATTTTGCATGGCGATATATTAAAATGAGCTGTGATACCGCCAATGAAGATTTAGTAAAATCTTTCCAATATTTTGCAACCGAAATTGAGCCTAAAATTGCACCCATAGGTAATGAGCTAAACAAAAAATTGAACGATTCCCCTTTCGTAAAAGATTTAGATAAAGATAAATACTTTATTTATTTACGTGGGATAAGAAAAGCTTTAGAACTTTTTAGAGAAAAAAATATTCCATTACAAACCGAATTACAAGTTGAGCAACAAAAATATCAAGGTATTACAGGCGCAATGTCGGTAACGCTTAACGGACAAGAATATACTTTAGAGCAGGCAGCCAATTTCTTAAAAGATTTAAATAGAGAAACCCGTAAAGAAGCTTGGGAAAGCATTACCGCAAGAAGGTTAGAAGATAAAGATAAACTAGACGGTTTATTTAATAAGCTGAAAGATTTACGTCATGAAGTTGCCTTAAATGCTGGTTTTGAAAACTTTAGAGATTATATATTTCAGGCTTTAGGCCGATTTGATTATACGCCTCAAGATTGTTTTGATTTTCATGATGCGATTGAAAAAGAAGTTGTTCCTTTATTATCAGCACAGGCGGAAGAAAGAAAAAATCTTTTAAAATTAGACACACTAAAACCTTGGGACACCGAGGTTGATACTTCTGGAAAGGTGGCCTTAAAACCTTTTAATAATGGCGAAGAACTAATTGAAAAGACTACAAAATGTTTTAATAAATTGGATAGCTATTTAGGTTCTCGATTAGAAATAATGAAAGCCAATGGTTTATTCGATGTAGAAAGCCGTAAAGGAAAAGCTCCTGGAGGTTACAATTATCCACTTTCAGAAACTGGTGCACCTTTTATTTTTATGAACTCTGCCAATTCTTTTAGAGATTTAACCACAATGGTTCATGAAGGTGGGCATGCTGTTCATACTTTCTTAACTGCCAATTTAGAGCTCAATGATTTTAAACACTGTCCTTCTGAAGTTGCTGAATTGGCTTCAATGAGTATGGAATTAATTTCTATGGATCATTGGGATGAGTTTTTTAAAGACAAGGAAGAACTAAAAAGAGCAAAGCGCTACCAGTTAAAAGATGTTCTAAAAACTTTGCCTTGGGTAGCTGTGGTAGATTCTTTCCAACATTGGATTTATACCAATCCAGCGCATACTGCCGAAGAAAGAACCAAGGCATGGGCAAAAATTTTCAATCGTTTTGGGGCAAATTTTGTAGATTGGAGCAACCATCAAGAAGCTTTAGAAAACCTTTGGCAAAAGCAATTACATATTTTTGAAGTTCCCTTTTATTATATAGAATATGCCATTGCCCAATTAGGTGCCATTGCTGTTTGGAAAAACTATAAAGAAAATCCTAAAAAAGGTCTGGCAAATTATATGGAAGCATTAAAGTTGGGCTACACCAAAGACATGAAAACCATCTATGAAACCGCTGGTATTGAATTTAATTTCAGTGCAGATTATATCAAAGAATTGATGATTTTTGTAAAATCTGAATTAGAGAAATTAGATTAATTTTCAAAGCCCATGTCTTCAGCCATGGGCTTTTTAAGATGTTTGTAAAATCTGAATTGGATAAATTGAAGCATAAAAATGTTTAGCCCAAAGCTTCAGATTTGGGCTATATATCTTTTTTATGCTTCAACATCTTCTTTAGCAGCTAAATATCTTTCTGCTTCTAAAGCTGCCATGCAGCCAGTTCCTGCTGCAGTAACAGCCTGACGATAAATTTTATCTTGAGCATCACCACAAACAAAAACACCTTCAATGTCTGTTGATGTAGTATCTGGATGTGTTATGATATAACCAACATCGTCCATTTTTAACCAATCTTTAAAAATATCTGTATTTGGTTTATGCCCAATAGCTACGAAAAAACCAGTTGCAGGTATATCAGTTTCTTCTTGTGTTTGGTTATTTAAGACTTTAACTCCAGTAACTACTTTACCATCACCCAAAATTTCTTTTGTTTCTGAATTATAGAGAATTTCTATATTCTTAGTTTTTAAAACTCGGTTAACCATTGCTTTTGAAGCTCTAAATTCGTCTCTTCTCACCAACATAGTTACTTTATTACAAAGTTTTGCTAAATAAGTAGCTTCTTCTGCAGCCGTATCTCCTGCTCCAACTATTACCACATCTTGGTTTTTGAAGAAAAAACCATCGCAAACCGCACAGGCAGAAACTCCAAACCCATTATATTTTTCTTCTGATGGTAAGCCTAACCATTTTGCAGTAGCACCAGTGGATACAATTACGGTATCTGCTAAAATGGTAGTGTTTTCATCTACGATCACTTTATGAACTGATCCAGAAAAATCTACACCAGAAACATGTCCGAATCTGATATCAGTTCCAAAACGTTCTGCTTGTTTACGGAAATCTTCCATCATTTCTGGACCCATTACTCCACCTGGGTAACCTGGAAAATTCTCTACGTCGGTTGTTTGTGTCAACTGACCGCCCATTTGCATTCCAGTAATCATTACTGGTTTTAAATCTGCCCTAGCAGCATATATTGCAGCAGTGTAACCTGCTGGCCCTGAACCTATAATTAGGCATTGTACGTGTTCTAATTCTTCTGACATGTTTTTATATTGATACACAAATTTAACATAAGTGATTACATATCACAATCGTTATTTTTTATTGTGAGATAAGGATTATTTATAAAGATTTAATTTTATTGTTAAGCTCAGTATTTCCATTATAAAGAGGCGTTAACGATAGGAATGACATCCTTTTTTTGCTTTAGCCACCATGCAATTTGCAAAAAAAGATATAGTGGATAGCGTGTATAAACGCACATAAAAATTAATTGAATTTATATTGTTGTTACTAAAAAAAATCGGTCTGTGTGTTTCACAGATCGACTTAATTATTTATTCTCAATGGATATATTATATTCTTCTCTAAGTTCTTTTAAACAGGCTAAACACATACAATCTTCATAGCCTTCTTCGGCAATGTATTGTAATTCATTTAGGTTGAGTTGAATTTGCGAACATTGGCATTGGGTAAAATTATTAGCCTTGCACTCTATTTTTTCACCACATCGCCCGCATGGGATACACTCATGTTTAGTATATTCCATTTCAATTCACCGTTATGATCCACAAGAAATACAACCATCTTCCATGCTGCAGTTTTGTCCGTTCATATCTTCTACTTCAGCATCAACAGTTTGTACAACTGGATCAATTTCTTTAACCGCTTGACTTTGTACGCTAAATTTAATTGCTTGTGCTGCTGCCTGGGTACGTAAATAATACATTCCGGTTTTTAAACCTTTTTTCCAAGCATAAAAATGCATGGAAGTTAGTTTTGATGCTGTTGGTTGGCTAATAAATAAATTTAATGATTGAGATTGACAGATGTAAGCCCCTCTATCTGCAGCCAT
>JACMNZ010000506.1 GCA_014378285.1 Pseudopedobacter sp. | reverse complement strand
GGGGAAATCAGCAATCAGCTCAAAGTGGTGGGGGTGAGAATTTTTCATTAGCAGGAATGTATGGACACTTCCAATTTGGTGGCGGAAATCCAATGACTTTAAATATGTCATCTATTGATTTTAGTGGAACATCGCAAGGAGCACTTGGTTTAAGTGGAATGAAAACAGGAGATGTAAGACCAGTTGATTTATTTAATGCTGGTCCAACAAACTCAGCCGCTTTAGCATTTGGAAGGGTTAATATGACATATCACGGTAATAATCAGTTTTCAATTGTTTCAGATAAATCTTCTCGTTTTGATTTTTCCCCATTGTATGACCCTGGAGCATCGTGGGGTAGAAACGCAGGTAATATTTTAGGAACTATGATAAACTACAACTTAATGCCTGGTACCCCATTTCCCCCATTGGTTCCGTTGATATTTGGAGGACCGTACAATGTTAATTTTTATGGAACGACTACCATTCCAAGATAAAAGCAGACCAATGAAAAAGTTTATATTTATATCAACCATAGTATTATTAGGAATGATAACAAGCTGTTCGGAACATAAATACCCTGATTTGGGGGACGGATATAAATTTGAAACTGGTGATGGTAATTCTTTAGAAATTGTGAATTTTGAGAATACGGTAATGGTAGGAACTGAGATTTTAGAATACGCCTTTGACTCAACCTTTATTGTTGTATCACAACGCCCTTGGGATGTTCCTGATGTTCCGGGTATAAAGGAAATGACATACGACAAGCGTAATGAAGCCTTTGAAAATAGCAAGTTCCTTCAGTATTGGATAATTAATAAAAAAGAGGAAAGCAAATACAGCTTAGATTCATTATCAATGCTTGCCAAATATTCCAATGTTTACGGACCTTTTCAAAAGGAAGAATATTTACAGAAGCGGGAAGAGTTAGGCGTACCCCGAGAATTAATATTAAAAGAATAATAACAGAAAAGCCACCGAGTAGGTGGCTTTTCTGTTTTACATCAAACTAATTTTAGACGCTTTAATAAAGTGGTCAACTGTAGTGAGTAGGCATTCTTTTTCTTTTTCGGGCAGTACGGAAATATCTTGAAATCTCTTTAGCATAGCAGGGTCTTTAAAAAGGTTTGCTTGTTCATTTTCTCCTAAAAGATAACCTACGGAAGTATCTAAAATTTTAGCCAGTTTTTTAGCGGCATCAATACTTGGGTTCATCTCATCTCTTTCGTATTTACCAATGGTAGTATGAGAAGTTACAAAAGCTTCTGCCAACTCTTTTTGAGAAAGGTTTTTAGCCTTTCTACATTCTGTTAATCTTTTGCCGAAAGTATCCATAATGCACCCGTATCTGACAGAGATCATGCTGAATACTCGGGAATAATATATTGGTATCGAAATAAAAAGGGAGATGCAATTTTTGGCGCAACAGACGGTGTTCGATTTGAAAATGAAACTTTTAGAAAAACAAATAGCCCTGGCCCCAGAAACAAGCTTCAAAAAGCAATACCTACCAATGCATATTATTTTGCACATATTCATATACATTTTGAAGATATAAATGGGAATCAAAACTTTAGTAGGGATGATGAGCAAATGTTTGTAAATCGAAATAATTCCGGCTTACTTAATTATTATCTTGTCACACCGGGAGGTGCCATTAGATTTAGAAATGTGGACAGTTGGAATGGATTTGAATATTGGGTGAGATAAGACTTCAATAAAAATTAAATGGTATTTCATGGTCTTAAATCATGAGCACATTAATTTAAATAACTAATTATATTTTTATGAAAAGAATACTTGTTTTTTTACTAATACTGGTAAATATATTTATTACAGTTAAGTCATGTAAAGACTTAAACCAAAAAACAATAGCCGAAAAAACTGTCGGGCAGGATGTAATAAAAAAAATACCTAAGGATATATACGGCCGAAATTATCCCTATTACAATATGGCGCAGGAATATACAAAGGATGTTGGTCTAAATCCTTTGAATGATGGATTTGATTCTATCTTTATAAGAATATGGTATCCTTATCGCTCTAATGCGCAGGTTATAGATATTAAAAAGATTGTTGAAAAATGGGATGCAGAATATCATTCAATGGAAATAGACCTAATTAACGATAAACTTCATGCAGTTAATATCAAAACACAGCAAATTCATCCTGAGTCTGGGTGGAATAGCTTTACGAGCAATTTATTTTCTTTAAATATCTTAAATATGCCACATCAATCAGAGCTTTCAGGATATGAAAGTGGAGATGCGGATGGTACTTCAATAACTGTTGAAATTGCTACAAGAAAAAGCTACAGGATTTATTCTTATACTAATCCAAATGTTCATTTAGAATTTCCGGAAGCTAAGCAAATGGAAAATATTATGGAATTAATAGAGAAGGAATTAGGAGTGAAAAGGCATGAGATTTTTTAGTTTATCGTCTATTTGATAGTGTACCTTATGGAGCTAATGCGACAAGTAAAAGAGTGCCATTAGCAGTAAAGACCTTTTAAAAACTGCCGACCCCTTATTGGTCCAAGCTTGCTCTTCCAAATCAGCAGGCTCTTGCATTTGGCGCAAGCTTGGTAGCAAAGGTATTGTGAGTTGGCCATGCTTGTGCCAGACAACCAAAAGAGCTAATAAGTTTTGAGCAGCCAATATTGCCAAACAGCAAACGCCAACAACTATAAAAAAACTCAAAACCAGCAGTGATAAATCTTACCATACAATTGCTATTTATATTTTTGAAGCTTT
>JACMNZ010000505.1 GCA_014378285.1 Pseudopedobacter sp. | reverse complement strand
TTTACCTCAAATTCAAGTATATGGGCACACTCCGAAGGAAGAGGCACTATTTGATGCGGCTTTTAATGCGATAAATATTGATACTGGAGCTTATAAATGCAATAAATTAACCGCGGTTGTAATTGATAAATTAGGAAAAATTAAAGATTTAATAGGTGTTGAAACTGAGGAGAAAGATTTACCAAAAGAAAGTACAGAGTGCTTTATTTAAGTTAACCTATTAATACACTTTTCATCATATTTTCTAATTCATCCAAATCAAAAGGTTTAGCCAAATGAGCATCGGCACCAGCCATTTCTGCCAAAGATTTAATATCATTATTTGCAGAAAAATAAATAACAGGGATATGTTTAAATTTGGGATGTTTTTTTAATAATCTAGTAGCTTCTATGCCACCAATATCTGGAATCCAATTATCCATCAGAATAGCATCTGGTTTAGTATGTTCTACTTTTTCTATAATATCGTGAGAAGTTTCTGATGTTTCAACCTCATAACCACACTCTGCCAAAATAAGAGAACATAGTTCCAAAATATTTACATCGTCATCAAAAATGAGTATTTTTTTTTTCAATTTAAATAGGTTTTTTTATTGTCTAAAAACTATTGATTAATGCTATAATATCTTTGCTTCTTAATACATAATCAGGTTCAAATATCTTTAAAGCTTCTTTGGGCATTGTACTTATCTCTGCCTCTTTAGGATCTTGAACAATAGTTGTTCCATAATTTTGGGAAATATATTTTAATCCATCAGCACCATCTCTATTTGCGCCTGAAAGTAATATAGCAGCAGTTTTTTCTTTATAAATATCTGATGCAGATTTAAAGGTAATATCAATAGCCGGCCTAGAGTAGTTCTCTTTTTCAGAATAATCTAAACAAACCGTCCTATCCTTTTCTATTAATAAATGATAATCTGGAGGGGCAAAGTATATATTACCGGGCAAAAGATTATCCTTATCCTCACATTCAAAAACAGGTATAGCTGTTTTTTTACTAAATAAATCTGCTATGGAAATATTGGAATTATTCTTTCTGTGTAAGACAATTAAAACAGCAAACTTAATATCGAGTTTTAAACTAGGTACAATTTGAAGCAAAACCTCAAAAGAACCTGCAGAACCTCCAATAATTAGAATTTCTATGCTTGGACTTATCTCGTTTTTTTCCAAATCTTTTCTTTTTCTATTTGTTTATAAGTTTGGTTTAAATTAGAAAATCTAATGGTTTCTTTTGATCCTAAGGCTAAATAACCTAGCGTTTCTAAGCTTCCATCAAATAGGTTAAAAACTTTATCCTGTAAAACCTTATCAAAATAGATTAAAACGTTTCTACATATTATTAACTGAAACTCGTTAAAGGAACGGTCTGATACTAAATTGTGAGTAGAGAAAATAATGTTTTTTCTTAAATATTCTCTAAAACTTACATGATCATAATTGGCAGAATAATAATTACTGAAATCTTCTGTACCACCACTATTTTGGTAATTTTCTGTATAAAATTTCATGTAGTTAATAGGGTAAATCCCTGTTTTTGCCTTCTCTAAAACTGTCGGATTAATATCTGTAGCATATATTATTGCCTTATGTGCTAAATTAGCCTCATGAAGTAGAATAGAAATAGAATAAACTTCTTCACCAGTAGAACAACCCGCTAACCAAATTTTTATAAATGGATTTACACCAAGTTGAGGAATGATTTTTTCTTTCAAAGTCTTATAAAAAGTGGGATCTCTAAACATTTCAGTTACGTTTACCGTAACTTCTTCTATAAACCTACTTAGATAAGATTGGTCATTTAAAACTTTATAACGCAATTCTGCAAAGCTTTTATGTTTATCTATTAAGCAGATTCTATTTATCCTTCTTTTAATAGATGCTTTGCTGTATTCAGTAAAATCATATCCATAAACGCTAGCAACTTCTGTCAATAAAAGCTCTAAATCTTCATCACCTACAACATCGGCTGTTATCATTTTTGCAAAAACTTATCGGTAAAAACCAATAAATGGTCAATGTTTATCGGTTTAGATACGTATCCATCGGCACCAGCTTCTAAACATTTCTCTTTATCACCAGCCATGGCTTGTGCAGTTACGGCGATAATTGGTAAATTTTTAAATTCTTCTGATGATTTTAAATGAGCAATGGATTCATATCCATCAACATCCGGCATCATCATATCCATAAGTACCAATTTAACATCTTTTCCAGATTTTAAAATTTCAACTGCATCACCAAAATTGGTAGCTGTTTCACAATTATACCCTCTAGCCTTCAAAACCATTTTTAAAGCAAAAATATTTCGAGGGTCGTCATCAATAATTAAAATGACGTTTTTTTGATTCATATTTTATCCTTGGTAAAGCCAAACTCTTAATAACGATAGTAATTGATCAATATCTACTGGTTTAGATATATAATCAGATGCGCCAACTTGCATACATTTTTCTCTATCACCTACCATCGCTTTTGCGGTAACGGCAATAATTGGTAAATTTTTATATTTAGTTTGTTTTCTCATTTCTTTAATGGTGGCATAACCATCCATTTCTGGCATCATAATGTCCATTAAAACTACATCTATGTTTGGGTTTGCACTTAATTTTTGCATCGCTTCTTTTCCATCAATAGCGCTAACTACTTTCATTTGATGGTTTTCTAAAGCCTTTGATAAAGAAAAAATATTTCTTACATCATCATCTGCAATTAAAACTGTTTTGTTTCTGAGTACTTCTGAAAGTTGTCCTAATTTTTTAAATGAGTTAATTGTTTTATCAACTTTATCATCATTTACTAAATGTAAAAATAACCCAACCTCATCTAAAACTCTTTGATAAGAATGTGCCGTTTTCACTATGATAGAATCTGCATATTTTTTAATCTTTAGCTCTTCTACCTTAGATATATTTTTACCTGTAAAAATGATAATTGGTAAATCTTCTAAACCTGGGGTTTGTTTGATAGCTTCTAAGGTGTCATATCCGTTTTCATAAGGAACGCCCATATCTAAAATAACACAATCAACATCATTGTTTTGAAGTGTTTTGGTGCTATCCTCTACATTGTTCTTTATCTCAGTAGAAATATCAAAATTACTTAAGAAATAAGATAAGGCATTGGCATGTTTTGCATTTTCTTCAACAATTAATACCTTTTTTGGAAATTTATTTAGTGCGCTTTCAATCTTTTGGAAGATCCCATTCATATTTTCTACAGCAAATGGCTTATTGATAAAATCTACAGCTCCTTTTAACATGCTTTCTTTTTTAGCTTGTAAAGAAGACATGATATGTACCGGAATATGTTTTGTTTGAGTGTTGGTTTTTAGAGATTCCATAATCATCCAACCATCCATAATTGGCAGCTGAATATCTAATAAGATAGCCCAAGGCTTGTATTTTAATGCTGCTGGTAAAGCTAAATCGCCACGTACTACAACAATAGTTTTAAAGTTTTGCATTTGTGCAAAATTCCTCAATGTCTTAGCAAATACGGTATCATCCTCAACAATCAATATAACTTTGTCTCCCTCTTGGATATTATTTCTATCATCTTCAATGGCTTCTGGAATTTTTTCACTT
This sequence comes from Pseudopedobacter sp., assembly GCA_014378285.1. Classification (GTDB taxonomy): domain Bacteria; phylum Bacteroidota; class Bacteroidia; order Sphingobacteriales; family Sphingobacteriaceae; genus Pseudopedobacter. The sequence goes on along the minus strand of JACMNZ010000505.1, from coordinate 1,199 downwards.
AAAAAAGAGGAATTAAATTCTTCTAATTTATGATCGATGATTTCTTCTTTCTCTATACTTGTTTGTTCTTCAGAATTTTGTGCAGTACGGTTTTGTGGTAGCGTAACGGTAAACGTACTTCCTTTTCCAGGTTCGCTTTCCAAATCAATTTTACCGCCTAACAATTTGGCCAATTCTCTACTAATCGATAATCCTAGCCCGGTACCGCCAAATTTTCTTTTTGTAGATCCGTCTTCTTGTTGAAAAGCCTCAAAAATCAGCTTTTGCTTGTCTTTAGAGATACCTATCCCAGTATCCTTTACTTCAAAAATTAAATTATCATCTTTTTTGTATACACTTAGATTCACACTTCCACTGGATGTGAATTTGATTGCATTAGAGAGTAGATTTTTAAGAATTTGACCTAAGCGTAAATAATCGGTTTCAATTTCATTAGCATCAACATCCAAATTGAAATTGAGCTCAATTTCTTTTTGGCTAACAATAGGTTTAAATAAATTTTGAAGCTCAGTTTTTAAGGCTTTAATAGTTACTTTTTCATAATCAATATCCATTTTACCTGCCTCAATTTTAGAAAGGTCTAAAATTTCATCAATTAAAATAAGCAAACCATTCCCAGAGCTTTGAATCACTTTTGCCGATTCTACTTGCTCTTCGGTCAAGTTTCCTTCAATGTTTTCTGCCGATAACCTTGAGAGCAGTAGAATAGAATTTAAAGGTGTACGCAACTCATGCGACATATTTGCTAAAAACTCTGATTTGTATTTGGTGCTTAAAGCCAGTTCTTCTGCTTTTTGTTGAATTACTAAATTCCTGTCGGTAACGAGATGGTTTTTTTCTTCTAATAATTTAGAACGTTCTTCTAATTCTTGGTTAGATTGCAGGAGTTCTTCTTCTGAGGCTTGCAGTTTTTGTGTTTGTACTTCTAGCTCGGCATTTAAGTTTTCTAACTCGCTGTGTTGTGCCTGTAATTCTTCTGTTTGTGTTTGTGTTTCTTCTAATAAATTTTGGATATTCCTTCTAAATTTTGCGCTTACTAAAGCGGCGCCAATGCTTATACCACAAGTTTGATGATACAGAATATCAACTTCTGTAAATTTAGAACTACAACCCAATTCTATGATACCAATTGTTAGATTAGCATTTATAATAGGAATCAATAATAAATGATTTAGCTTTATTTTTCCGCTAGCGGTTGT
>JACMNZ010000504.1 GCA_014378285.1 Pseudopedobacter sp. | reverse complement strand
GTGATTCTGAGATATCCGACAACATTATACGGGATATTTATCAACATGAAAAAGGCCATATTTATTTCGCTACAGAAAAGGGATTAAACGTTTTAAATACACAAACAGGTGTTTTTAAAAGCCACCAAAGCCGTAACGATGATTTGTATAGCTTAAGCGATGATGCTGTTTATAATGTTTTTAGAGATAGAGAAGGTGGTTTTTGGATCGGAACTTATTTTGGTGGCCTAAACTATTATAATGAAAAATTTTCTAATCTAGAGTACTATTATCCCTCTGGTGCATCTAATTCTTTAGTTGGTAACGCGGTTAGTGCCTTTTTAAAAACAAACGACCATCAAATTTGGGTGGGTACAGAGGATGCTGGATTAAACGTATTCAATACCCAGGATAAAACTTTTAAACGTTATCCTTTTTCGCCAAATCAAGATAAATTATCTTATCATAATATTCATGCACTTTATCAGGATAAACAAAAAAATATTTGGGTTGGGATGTACACAGGTGGTTTAAATATTTTAAATCCTCAAAATGGCGCTATAAAACGATACAAAAGTATTCCAAATAACAGTAGTACCTTAAGTGATAATAGTGTTTATTCTATAGATGAGGATAGGCAAGGAAGAATCTGGGTTTCTACAATTGCAGGTTTAAATCTTTATAATCCTAAAGACGATAATTTCATTAGGATGCAAGATAAGTACCTTCAAAAAAGCTGTATATATCAGGTTTATCAAGATAAAAAAGGCACACTTTGGATCGCTACTTATGATAATGGATTAGTGAAGATGGACCAATCTGGGAAAACAACCAGATTTATAATGAATCATTCCAATAATTCCATTACTTCTAATAAAGTGATATCAATATTAGATGATGATAAAGGAAATTTATGGTTAGGGACAGACGGTGGCGGATTGAATGTTTTCAATATCAACACTCAAAAATTTACAGACTATAATGAAAAATTTGGTATTGAAAGCGATGTGATTTATGGCATTATAAAGCAAAATGAGAATAGATTTTGGTTATCTACCAATAAAGGAATTTACGAATTAAATTTAAAAAATAATTCTGCTAAAAACTTTAATAAATGGGATAATTTACAAAGCCAACAGTATAATTATAAAGCTTATCTTAAAAATGATAATGGTAAGATTTATTTTGGTGGAATAAAAGGATTTAATGCTTTTAACCCAAATATAATTCAGCAAAATTTGCAAAAAGCACCAATTATATTCACCAATTTTCAAATTTTTAATAACGATGTACAGATAGGTGAAGAGGGTAGCCCACTAAACAAATCCATCAATTTCACTCATAAAATAAGCTTAAACCACAATCAATCGGTAATTAGTATTGAGTATGCACAGTTAAGTTTTATAGCACCTAATAAAACTCAATATGCTTTTAAAATGGAAGGTTTTGATAAGGAATGGAACAAAGTTGGTACGCAACAAAAAGCAACTTATACTAATTTACCCGCAGGCAGCTATAAGTTTTTAGTTACGGAATTAAATAGTAATTCAAATTCATTTAAAAATCCCTATAGTTTAGAAATCGAGATTTTGCCCCCTTTTTATAAAACTAAACTTGCTTATTTTATATATTTTCTTCTGTTTGTTTTACTAACCTATTTATTAGGTAATTTCTTTTTAGAAAAAGCAAAAAGCAGAAACGAGATTAAATTAGAACGCTTAAAAAATATTAATGAAAAGGAATTTTATAAACAAAAAATAGAGTTTTTTACGG
>JACMNZ010000503.1 GCA_014378285.1 Pseudopedobacter sp. | reverse complement strand
ATGGTTACCTGATCTAAAGTTTTAAGGTAAGTTAAAATCTCAGTTGGGTTTTTTCCATTGCTGTAAGCGTTTTGCAAATAACCTAACCAAAATCCATTTTCTCTTTGTTGTAACTCATACTGACGGTTTTCTTCAGCTTTAAACTTTTGTATGTCATCTGCTGTAGCACCATCTGCTTTTAGTTTAGCTACTTCATCATTTGCCGCAGCAATCAATTTATCCACATTGGCAGATGCACAACTAAAATCGATGCTAATGGTATATTGAGATTTCGGCTCATTATCATAATCAACACTAACTCTTGGGCTATAAACACCACTTTCTTTTTCTCTTAAACGCTCCAAAATTTTAATGTTTAAAGCTTCTTTTAAAGCGTCTAATTGCAAATTGTTTTTAGCAGAATAATCATAATTGCCATGGTAAACTAAAGAAACCGTCGCTTTATCTTCTAAACCTTTATAAACTTTCTTGGTAATATTGCCAGCTAGTGGCTCTAAACCTAAATCTTTAAAGTTTTCTATAGTTCCATTAGTTGGTAAGCTTGCTAAATAGGTATTTAACAAGGGCTTAATTTCTTCTACTTTAAAATTACCTACAAAAGTGAAGGTGAAATCACTTGCATTGGCAAATCTTGATTTATAGAACGCAATTGCCTTGTTCAAATCAATTTGGTTTAGTTCATCAATTTTGATTATTTGAGCCCTTTTATTATAACTATTTAAAACAGCGACAGCAGTATCTTGGTAAACCGCAGTTGGCTGGTCGGAACGATTGCTCAATACCGTTTTCATAGACTCTAATTGGGTTTTTAGAACACCTTCGTCTTTACGTGGAGCAGTAAAATATAAATTTACCAACTGAAAAGCAGTTTCTAAATCTTTTGGGGAAGCAGAACCGCTCATTCCTTCACGGTAAGTACTAATGTACGGATTAACGTTTGCTACCTTACCAGTCAATAATTTACCCAATTGGTTTTCATCAAATTCGCCAATACCAGAAGACCCTACCAATTCACTCGCCATTTCTGCCGAACGAAAATCTGCATCTGAAGCTAAAGAAGTTCCTCCTTTGCTAGTTGCAGAAAATATGATTTGGTCATTTTTGAAATCAGTTGGTTTTAGAACTACCTTAATACCGTTACTTAAAGTCAATTCAGTTACACCAATGGCATCAATTTTCTTTTCATCAGTAACAGTACCTGCTTTTGGCTTTGTTGCCATTAAAGGTTTGGTAACGGCATTATCTATATAAGCGGTAACATCCGCACCAGCATTTTTAATCCAAGTTAAATACGTAGCCTCAGAAGGTAAGTTAGCTTTTTCTTTTTCTGGAGCTTGTACAGTTGCAATCATGTTATCATCTGTAACAAAAGTTGCTGCAAGTTTATTAATGCTCTCTAAAGAAAGTGAATTTAAATTATCGTTATAAAAACCATAAACATAATCTATACTTGGAATAGCTTCTTTATTTAAGAAATTACTCAAATATTTTTGAACAAAAACTGCAGATTTAGTTTTATCCTTTTCTTTATATTGCTTATCAATACCTGTTTGTAAATTAATTTTAGCCCTATCTAATTCTGATTGGGTAAAACCAAATTTCTTCATCCTTACATTTTCTGCAACAACAGCTTTAATAGCAGCTTCTAAACCTGCCGCATCTTTAGAAACAGCAACACTATTAAAAGCATCTAAATCTACCAAGCCACCTTGAAAAGCACCATAATTACTTTGGGCAAATATGAAAGGCGCATTTCCTTTTTGTACAATCTCTGTTAAACGATTAGAAAGCATGGTATTGATTAAGCTGGTCATCATTTTATTTTTCAAACCTGCTTCGGTAGTCATAGGTTCTGATTTATGTTTGTAAGTTACAGAAGCAATATTGTAAGGAAACTCTGGGTCGGTTACCACTTTAACTAAAGGTTCCTGGTTATCAGGAATACCGTATTGCTCTCTTTTTCTCTCGTTTGTTGGGTTTTTAAGCTCAGAGAAATTATCTTTTATCAATTGCTCTACTTTGGCTATATCAAAATCTCCAACTGCAATTACAGCCTGTAAATTTGGACGGTACCAATCTTTGTAAAAATCTTTAATGGTTTGGTGCTGAAAGTTGTTGATGATATCCGTTTTCCCGATAGGAATTCTAACTGCATATCTAGAATTTGCTAACAGAACAGGTAAAAGTTGCTTGCTCATGCGCTCTTGAGCATTTTTTCCTCTTTGTCTGTCTTCTTCAATAATTACTCCACGCTCTTGGTCAATTTCTTTATCGTCAAAAGTCAAATATCCTGCCCAATTAGAAAGGATATCAAACCCTTTCTCAAAAACTGCGGTGCTATCCGTTGGTAAAGGCAGTTGATAAACCGTTTGGTTAAAACCAGTGTAAGCGTTCAAATCTGCACCAAAACGTACGCCCGCTTTTTGAAGATAATTTATCAAGTCGTTTTTGGGAAAATCTTTAGTTCCATTAAAAGCCATGTGTTCTGTAAAATGAGCCAAACCTTGCTGGTCATCATTTTCAACTATCGAACCTATTTTATTGGCCAAATAAAGCTCTGCTCTGTTCTTTGGCTCCACGTTTTTTCTAATGTAATAGGTTAAGCCGTTTGGCAGTGTCCCTATTTTAACATTGCTATCTATTGGGATAGTTTTAGACATTTCATTGCTTATGACGTCTTTTTTTACTGTCGTGGCTTTAGGGCTACAAGCAGCAATAAATAGAGCAATTGCAACGGAAGAGATGATGTACTTAAATTTCATAAATTTGTTTTTTTGTTTTATTAATTGATGGTTGATTCTGTTTTTAGGATATTTTATTAATGATTAATTAAATGTTTTGTTTTAGATGAGACTCAAATTAGATAAACTTAAATATTCAATTGGGCGTTCCCCGATTGCTGCCGCTCGGGGCAGGCTGGGCGGGCTTTCCACTATATCTTTTTATTTAGCCTCCTTCGGCTCCGCTGGGCTTAACAAATAAAAAGGATGTCGTTTCAATCCCTAACGCAAGCAATAAACCCAAATCATGCTAAAAAATTTGTTTACATATCTTTTAATCTAATTCCTTTGATTAGATAGATAGAAAGGATATTTATTACAAGTTTAACGAAAATAAATAAGCATCAATTGCATTTATGGAATTTTGTAACCTGTTTTCTTGTCCGCCAACCTCTTGATAATTAGCGTTAATGACTTTTAATTCTTTATGCCAAACGTCTAAAAAATAATCTCCCATACCTTTAAAATCTCTTAATGAATCTTCTTGCCAAGGCAAATCGTTTTTTAAAAGGATGTAAAAATCATTTTTGTGAGATTTGATTGCGTCTAAAACAGGTTGTGGAGTTTCTCCCAATTGATAATCGCTCCAAATTTTAACGGT
>JACMNZ010000098.1 GCA_014378285.1 Pseudopedobacter sp. | reverse complement strand
TTATCAATAGAAAGTTGAGGTTGTTAATCCAGATTTAGGTAGCGATAAATCCCTCCGTAAATATTGAAATGTGCCAAATCAGATGGAATCATTTCTAAATCTCTGGAATTATAGCATCTAATAGCGATTGGGACTTGATTTGCAAAACGTTTAGAAAAGGAAGTGTCTTTCTTAAAATCCGCAACTGCATCGGTAATATCAACCGTCCATTCGTCATAACCGCCGATATGTTCACCAACTTTGGTATTGTAAACATAAACCTGTGTTTTTTGCCCCGCACCTTCAAAATGTAGTAAAGTTCTTCCGTTTTGGTATGGGTTTTCAATTTTCAAATTTGTACGGTACCAGCCCGGTCCTTGGTAATAATTGACATCAGGATCAACCGCATCCTCAGCGTTAAAACAATGGGGCAGGTTCACTTTTGTCCAGATAGGGACACTTTCAGAACTCCCGGGTTTTGCAGGACGCATAGCTTCCCAAATTCCACCCAAATCACTTTTTAAAAACTCCCAATTGTTATGTAGTCTTTTTGATTGTTGAGCTTGACTATTGAAAAACGAGAAAATAATTCCTGCAAAAATAAAAATCTTTATCAGCTTCATTAATTTGGATTTTGATCTATTAATTTAGTGATGCTAAAGTAGTACTTGCAGACAAAATAGAAGGAAAATATTTTAAAGATTAGGGTATATAATCTTAATTTAATGACTTTAAATACCTTATTATATTAATTAGCATACTATTATTCATATTGTGCTATTATTCTATTCATTTAATTCTTTCTTGAATAAGGCATAATTCTTAGTCTCATGCTCAATATAGTCTGTAAAATGTAGGGAGTGATTATCTGAGCGCATTAAGCAAAATTTGCATATTATATTATTTCCAAACAGTTGGGTTTAGGGGAATGAACGACCCAGAAGCAGAGCTGCTGTTTCACTTCTGGATGAAGACGGAATAACTCTTATACTGTAATACTTTTAACTGCCTGAACTATACTCTTTACTGACAACATCGGCACACTCTGTATCAAAAAATGAACGTGGTTATCATCCGCTCCTATTTCAACAAAATGAATCTCATACCGACTCTCAATTGATTTGCACACTAAACTTTCTTCAACATCTTTAGCTAAAACACTCCTCCTGTACTTAATTGGGCAAACTAAATGATATAAAAGCAAACTCTTATTATGGCTCTTGTGAATATGATGACCCATATATCAAAGTTACTGTTTTACTATGCCTTGTTGACTACCGAAGTAGAGCTTCGGAGTATTCTCTGAATAAACAGTTTTTTTGCCCGTATAGAAAATGATTAACTGTTTATAGTTTATTTCAAAAAAAAATCCCTAAAATTCTTTTTACAAAAAGAATTTTAGGGATTAGTAACAAAATCTGTTCTACCTTTTAATATTTTGGGTTTTGAGGGTTTAGATTAGGGTTTAATTGTAATTCTGTTGCCGGTAACGGCATCAGATAATCTCTAGTAGCATCAAAATTGGCATGTGGTTCTAAAGAATTAGTTCCTTTAAATACAATGTCACCCAATTTTCTTCTTTTGATATCGTACCAACGTTTAAATTCAAATGCCAATTCCAAACGTCTTTCATCCAAAATAGCATCAATTAATTGCCCTTTGGAAGTAAAACTTGATAACAATAGATTTGCTGGCGCTAATTGTGGCGCACCAGCTTTGTTTCTAGCTCGTGTTCTTATTTGATTTAAGTAATCAATGGCTTCTTGGGTTGGAGCAGAGCTTTTCTCGGTTAATGCTTCGGCCGCAATTAATAAAACCTCTGCATAACGCATATCGGGATAATTGAAATCAGAATATCTACCGTTGGCTATTGCATTGCCGGGAAAACGTCTCCACTTAGCAATGTGTGGTCTTTTTTCGTTAGAAAAAGCAGTATAAGGAACAGTTGCTCCTGCTCCATTAACCCCAACATCATTAAAACTAACTGCTCTTCTGTAATCGGCGGCATCCCAATCTGTATAAACCTTTAAAGATGGCACTAAAACCCCAAAACCATTCTCTTGCATAGGAGCTCTCATCCCTGTCATTGGGCCCATTAGATCATCATTTTGCCCACCTGTACTAAACAACTGCCCAACAAAATCAACAGCGAAAAGATGCTCTTTCATATTGTTTCCTAAATTAGCCCTAAACAAGTTTTGAAAATCTGATTCTAAAATAAGGTTATATTTTATTTTATTGTCTATTACCCATTTAGCTTCTACGTAAGCTTTATCAAAATCGCCTGTTGTTAAATACATTGAAGCTAAATATGCTGCAGCAGTTGCTTTAGTTGGTCTTGTGCGCACATCATTAGGTTGCGTATCTGGTAACCATTTTTTGGCAAATTCCATTTCTTTAATAATTGCAGCATAAACATCAGCTTCTTTAGTTTTAGAAATAGTTTTTAAAGCTTCTGGACTTGAAACAGCACTGATGTACGGTATGTCGCCAAAAATCCTAACTAAATGGAAATAACTAAATGCTCTTACAAATTTAGCTTCAGCAATAAGTGGGTTAATATCTGCCTCTGCCAAACCTAAGCTTCTTGCTCCTTCCTCGGCAGTATTGGCTGCAGAAATTACTTGATACCAAACCGGCCAAAATTTAGCCACCATGCCATTGTTTGAGTCCATATTAAAATCATTCACTTGTATCCTTTCTGGACTGGTTGCTCTATCGCCAATATCTACCATATCACTCCTCAGCATCAATGCGCTTAAAAACTGACGGCCAAACAAAGGTTCAGATGCTATTTGCCCATAAGCTCCAAATATCGAAGCTTCTACGTCTTTTTTAGTTTTGAAAAAACCTTCTGGTGCTAATAATCCAACTGGTTTTTCTTCTAATATTTTAGTACAATTTACACCTACCAAACTAACAGTTACCGCAAGTGCTATTATTAATATCTTTTTCATCTTTGAATATTTTTATTAAAAACCAACGTTTATTCCTGCTGTAACAGATTTCGCATTAGGATAACTTGCATAATCTACACCGGCATTTAAGTTAGAGCTTCTATAGTTTACTTCTGGATCATAGCCTCTGTATTTTGTTGAGGTAAGAATATTTTGCGCACTTACATAAACTCTTAAACTTTGCATCTTAAATTTATTTGCAGTAGTTTTTGGCAATGTATATCCTAATGCAATATTTTTTAACCTGATATAGCTACCATCAAATACAAACCTAGAAGATGCTCTTTGAGACCTAGTTGCAGAAGCGATTGGAACATTCGTATCCGTGTTTGTTGGTGTCCATCTGTTTAAAGCTTCTGTAGTAGCGTTGTTTCTTCCCGAAATTGTTTCTAGCTCTAAAAGCGTGTAACTTAAAATATCATTGCCCTGTGAGCCTTGGAAAAACACATTCAAATCAAAGTTTTTAAAGCCAAAATCATTATTTATACCATAAGTAAATTTAGGATTAGGGTTACCAATAATTGCTCTATCATCATTGTTTATAATACCATCTGGCGTAAATAAAGGGCTACCGTTGTTGTCTTTTTTACCGCTGATATCTCTAAACTTTTCTCCACCCGCAACTTGTTCAAATCCCCCACCAGTTAAAAATGTGTCTCCTGTTTGGTAAACACCATCATAAATCCAACCGAAGAAAGTACCAATTGGTTGTCCTACTCTCAATATTTGAGAGGTTTGACCAATTCCAACCATGTGACCTGGTGCATTTGCATATAAAATATCATTACCTTTTGGCAACTCTAAAACTTTATTACGGTTAAAGGAAATGTTAAAATCTGTGTTCCAAGTAAATGTACCGGTTAAATTTTTTGTGCCTAAAGTAAATTCTAAACCTGAGTTTTGGATTTTACCTATGTTTTGTAATTGGCTACTATAACCAGTATATTGAGGCAAAGGCACATTAAATAATAAGTCTGAAGTTATAGATTTATAATAATCTGCAGTAAAGTTTATTCTGTTGTTTATTAAACCAACATCTATACCTATATTTTGCTGTGCTGTAGTTTCCCATTTCAAATCATCATTAGCGATAGAAGTAGGCCTAACTGCATTAACTGGTGAATTACCAATTACAGAAAAAACTGAAGAGAAACCCGCTAATGTTTGATAAGGATTAATGGCCTGATTACCTGTTAAACCATAACTTACCCTCCATTTAAAACTACTTATTGCATTGATGTTTTGCATAAACTTCTCGTTATGCATATTCCATGCTAAAGCACCAGAAGGGAAAAAAGCCCATTTATTGTTTTTACTAAAATTAGATGAACCATCATATCTTGTGTTGAAGGTAAACAAGAACCTATCGTCAAAATTATAGTTCAATCTACCATATAATGATGCTAATTGGGACTCCGTTAAACTAGAGTTACCCGGTAATGAAACTGCGCCACTCCCTAAATTCCAATAAGAAACGGAGTTAGTTAAAAAAGATTGACTTCTTGCGCCATAATCTTCTGCTCTAAATTTTTGGTAAGAAGCACCACCTAATAAGGTAACATTATGTTTTTTCGCAAATGTGTTAGAATAGGTTAAGAAGTTTTCACTTAAATAACTTAGTCTGTTGCTTTGGTTTATTAAACCCTCGCCACCTACTAATCTACCAGCGTTTAAAGTGGTTGGGATAAAGTTTCCATTTCTATCGCTATTGTTAAAAGATCCAAATGTGGTTTTAAATTTTAAATTCTTAACAAGGTTAAAATCTGCAAAGAAATTGTATTGGTATAAACCACCTTTTGTATTATTTTGTTGCTGACTTGCCAAAGCAAATGGATTATCAATTGGGTCTCCAATTCTGGCAATAGTAAATGTACCGTCAGGCTGAGTTATTGCTAAATCAGGATTAAACTTGAAAGCACTAGCCACAACACCTGTATTATTTGCACCTCCAGATACTTCTTGGGTTCTTACACCATCAGTTTGGGATGAACGAGCAAATAGATTTAAGCCTACTTTTAACCAATTTGTTGCCTGAAAATCAAGGTTGCTCGTAATAGAAAATCTTCTATATCCAGAGTTGATAATGATACCTTGTTGATCGTAATAATTACCAGAGATGTAATATTTAACCCCTTCGTTACCTCCAGAAAAAGACAATTGTGAGCTACTTATATTACCAGATCTAAAAATTAAATTTTGCCAATCTGTATTTGCGCCACCACCAACATAAGCTGGGTTTATCGCTTTAATATAATTTGTAAACTGATCGCCACTTAATAACGGTAATCTATTTATTTCTTGTTGGCCAGAGTAAGAGGTAGAAAAGTCTATTTTTGTTTTACCAGATTTACCTCTTTTTGTAGAAATGATAATAACACCATTTGCTCCTCTAGATCCATAAATAGCAGTAGCTGATGCGTCTTTTAAAATCTCCATAGATTCTATATCCTCAGATGGAGGTAATACCCCACCAGCAAAACCATCCACAACAAAAAGAGGATCACTACTGGCGTTTATTGACGTACCGCCCCGAATTCTGATTTTATAACTACCACCAGGATCGCCATTGTTTGCCGCTACGGTTACACCTGCAGCCCTTCCTTGTATGGCTTGTTGTACTCCTGATGAAGGATAAGCTGATAATTCCTTACTTTTAATAGAGGATACAGAACCTGTAACATCACTCTTTTTAACGCCACCATAACCGATAACAACTACCTCGTTTAACGATTTCTGATTTACTGTTAAAGAAACATTAATCAGTTTTTGATTATCTACAGCTACTTCTTTTTGTTCATATCCGATGTAATTAAAAACCAAAACTGCTTTGTTATCATCAACAGAAATTTTATAATTCCCGTTAACATCAGTTACGGTACCTCTATTTGTTCCTTTAATCTTTACACTTACACCAATTAAAGATTGATTGGTATTATCTACAACTTTACCGGTTATATCTATTGCTAAAACGTTATCTTTTAATTTAATTACTAAAAGATTATTTTGCGATATAGTGTAGGTTAGATTGGTGTTTATTAATAAGGTGTTTAATACATCATTGATGTCTTGATTTACAGCTTCAATACTAAATTTCTGATTTTTCGGAATTACATCATCGTTAAATACAACTCTAAATGATGATTTTTTCTCAATCTCCATTAAAGCCCTGCTAAGATTTGTGTTTTTTATACTCAGTGTAATATTTTGAGAGTGCACTTTGGCCGAAAGCTGCAAACTCAGTATTAAAATCAATGCAAAAGTTAATTTCATGCAAACTAGGATCTTAAATAATTGGTTTTTTGGGACATAAGGGCTGTCCCAAACATTTTTTTTCATACTTTTGGATGTTAGGTTAAATAATATTAGTTCACATCATTGTTTCGAAGCTGGTATGTGAACCCAAGAATTTTTTAATCGATGACGGGAAGTAAAGCGTATTTCCCGTTTTTTTTAGGTCGGTTTTTTTGTCATCGTTTATTTTAATTTAAAATTGGTTTAATTGATTACTATTTTGTTGGTTGTCTTATCGAACACATAGTTAAAAGAATAAGTTTGTTTTAAAGCGTTCAATGCTTCAAAAACACTCTCATTTTTAAAAATCCCCGTAAATTTTTTACCTTTTATACTATTGTTTTCTATCTCTATCTTTACATTATACCAGCGTTCTAAATCTAAAGCTAGTTCGTTAAATTCTTTACTTCTAAAAATCAATTTATCTTCTTTCCAAGCAATCTCTTCTATTACTTTCTCATTAGGAGAATATTCAACCTTTGTAAGCGTAATCATTGGTTTAAATTCTGTTTTTACAATATTCCTGTTCAATGTTGTTGCATCTACATCATTGTAAGAAACTTTTTCTTTAGGCTTTAACACCATTTTTTCGTCAGGGCGGTTTGGAAAAGAAACTTGCAGCGATCCTCTAACCAATGTGGCCTCACTTAAAGGATCGTTGGCATAAGCCCTAACATTAAAAGCAGTACCCAAAACTTTTAAGTTAAGGTTTTTTGTATGGATGATAAAAGGATGTTTGGCATCATGTTTAACATCAAAAAATGCTTCTCCAATTAGCGTTACTGTTCTGGTATCTATTCCGTATTGATTGTTATAGGTTATCTTGCTACCACTGTTTAACCAAACCTGAGTACCATCTGGCATTTGTACTTTAGATTTTGAACCATTTTGTGTGCTGATAATATTTAGCTTATCTGTTTCTTTAAAACTGTTTCTAAAAAACAAGAAGCTTATTCCAATACAAATTAAAAAACTTGCCGCCGCTACATAATAAAAAAATATTTTTCTCTTGCGTTTATGATTGATTTCAATATTTATATCATTTTTAGGTTCTATTGAGGCAACTTTAAGCTTGAAATTTTCCCAACTTTTTTGGGTTTGCTGTGTGTTAGGTAAATCTTTAGTAGAAAACTTGATTTCTAGAATTTGGTTGGTTTTATTAAAGGCATTTAAATCGATTTCATAATCTTTACATAAAAGATTAAGTTCGGCAATGTCATTTAAAGTAGCATTGTTGAGCTTCTTTTTTGCTAAAAGTTCTAGAAATCTGCTTTTATCATCCATCCTATTACAAGGACAATTAAAAATAGCGATACCCTTAAAAAGAAATATTTATTTTTAAACCGATTTCTTTCTACTTGCTTTTACAAAGTACGCTGGAAACTCGTCCTGAAAAGCGAGTGCTAATTTTTTGAAGGCTATAGACATTTGCGCCTCTATGGTTTTAATTGAAAGATTAAGTAAAGTTGCAACTTCTCTGTATTTTAACTCCTCTTCTTTTACCAAAATAAATATTGCTCTACATTTTTTTGGAAGCTTGTTAAGCTCGGTATTTATCAGCGCAATACGCTCATCAGAAATCATGTTTTCTTCCGCGGTTGCGGTAATATCCTTTATATCTATCTCAAAATCATCTAAAAGTTGAATATTTATTCTCTTTTGCTTTACCAGTTGATTTATACAGGCGTTTTTTACCGAAATAAAAAGGTATAATTTAAGATTCTTTATGGCAGAAATGGTGTATTTATTAATCCATAGTTTCACAAAAACATCTTCGACGGTATCCTCTGCCATCGCAATATCTTTTAAATAACCGTTTGCAAAAACAATTAATCCTGGATAAAAATCAACGTAAATCGTTTTAAAAAAAGATTCGTCTATATCATCATTAAAATCTATGTCAATAAGATTTTTATCGAGCATTTATATTGGTTTAAAAGGTATTAATAGGTACAGCAATTTATAAATTATTTTGCAATATACCTGATAAACCAATACTGTTTATGATCTAAAATCTGATTGCTTAAAAAAATTAGTTATTGTAATCTTTCTTTTTAACTGCGTAAAAGAAAAAGAATGTGGAAAAACAGGTTTATCAGTACTAAAAATGTATCCATCTCCTAAAGCAGGGAGATTTGATATATAATTTGTTTCTGCAACTTTATTCATCTTACCCACTCTTCCTTGTATTATTTTTTATGTGCACCATTGGTCTTTTAACGCTTTTGTACCAAAAACGAATTTTTTTTTAGTTGGTGGTATCATTGATAATGATGTAGGCATGGGTAATTACCATTTTGTAAAAGCTAAAATCATCAGTTAGGTTGATGGCTTAAAATAATAACTAAGGGTTTAACATAGATAATTACCAGGAATTGGCAAACATCAGCATGATGATCTCAACTGCGGATAGCTTCAACTTTTAGTTTAAAGTGGATTACCGTAACGTTAAAACAATACGGCAGAGCAACCTTGGTAAATAAGGGTCACCGTTTGGAGGTTTCCCTTTTTTGCAAAGCGGCTGACCTCCCAAATTCCAACTCAATCACTTTTTAAAAATTCCAGATTTGTGGTAAGTCGTTGGATTTGTTGGGTATTTAGGTTGGAATAAAAACAAGAAATAATTTAAAGTAAAAAAACTTCATCGACTTCTTTTATTTTTAATTTGTTGCTATTATTGAAAGGCAAAAAGCCCGCATAGACTATTGAAACATAAGTGATAGATTAAAAAATTAGGTGTAAATTTTAAAGAAAAATTAATTTAGATATCGTACAAGATATACTTGATACACAAAAACCTATTTTTTTTAAACCAATTAACCCATTTTAAACTTAATCACATTAAAAGAATAAGGCGCCAAAATAGTTTTAACTTGATTTCCTTTAGCTGTAACTTCCTTTTCTTTTGGGCTAACATTTTTAGGATTTTGAATAGAATTAACATCATCCAAATTATCTGATGATAAATAAGTATTTGATCCTTTTGAAGCGAGTTTCTTTACTCCATCAATTTTAAAAACAACTTCTCTGGCTGTCGCCGAATAATTTGAGATTTTTATAATCACTTCATTAGTTACTTTATCAATAGTTGCAGATGCATAATAGCCATCTTTACCTGCAATTGTTTGTTCTCCGTTTAAAACAGGCACAACATCAGTTCCTTTATTGGTAGCATACAATTTTTGAACCTGATAGTTGGGCGTTCCATAAGCTTGCAAATTATCAACCCAAATCATATCAGGCGCCCACTGCCACGCATCAACATGTGCAAAAAGTGGTGCATAAGAAGCCATTATTACTACATCAGCGTTACGCTCTAATCCAGTTAAAAAAGAGGCTTCTGCGATAGCTGTTTTCCAATTATTTTTGTTGTTTGGACTAGCTATTCGTTCACTTTGGGCAGCGTATTCGCCCGCAAAAATTTTAGACCCCTGACGACTATAATTATCATAACGTGAAACGTTTTCCAAAAACCACTCAGGACTTCTATAATAATGTTCATCAATAATATCTGCATTAATAGCTCTTAATTCCCTATCTAATAAGTCAAATTTAGGTCCATCTGGGTTAGCACCTGAACTAAAAACCAATAGAATATCAGGATATTTGGCTTTCAAAGCCTTATTGAAAACTTTTAACCGTTCTACATATTGGGGACCCCAATTTTCGTTTCCAACCCCCAATTTTTTTAAATTAAATGGTTTTGGATGTCCCATATCACTACGTAACTTACCCCATTTGGTATTCACATCGCCATTGGCAAACTCTACTAAATCTAAGGCATCCTGTACGTATTCATCCAAATCTTCTAGCGGGACTACCTCAGAAGTATTAAACTGACAAGCCATGCCACAATTTAAAATTGGCAAGGCCTCTGCACCAATATCTTCTGCAAGTTGGAAATACTCAAAAAATCCTAAGCCAAAAGTTTGAAAATAATCTGGTGTTTGACGATGGTTAAACTCTGTATTCCATCTGTTGATAATCAATTGGCGTTCTTCTATAGGCCCAACAGTTTTTTTCCATTGGTAACGGTTTGATAAATCAAAACCTTCTACAATACAACCGCCCGGAAAACGTATAAAACCAGGTTTCATATCCGCTAAAAGCTGCACCATATCAGCCCGCATTCCTCCAGGGCGTTTCATCCAGGTATCTTCTGGAAAAAGAGAAATCATATCTAAATCAATTTGTCCACTTCCTTCAAACCAAATTCTAAATCCCCCTTTTAATTCAGTAGCGTTTGATTTAAAACTTACAGCTTGTTTATGCCAATTGCCATCGGCTATTGCTGGTTTAATTTCTGTTTCACCAATTATCTCTCCTTTGCTATTCAGCAATTCTAAGTGCATTTTTAAGTTTGAAGTTTCTTGTTTATAAAGCATAGAAAAATCATACTGCAAACCTTCTTTAATCCCCATACCTCTAAAACCTTCGTTGTTGATTCCAACCGTTCCCTTTGCTGCATTAATAACTTTAACTCTTAAATATCTAGGGTTATTGGTGTTGGTGGCTTTTCTGTTATGCACTAAAAAATCTCCCTCTTTAATTCCCTTACCTTCTGTTTTCCAACCCATCAATGGCTCAAAAAACTCGAAAGAACGGTTTTTTACCATTTCTGCATATAGACCACCATCTGCACCCATGTTGATATCTTCAAAAAAAACACCCCACATATTTGGGGAAACTTTGGCTTTTGGTTGATTAGCTTTAACAGTAAATAGTGGTGTGTTTTGGGCTAAAGCCGATTTAAAGCTTAACAGGCTTATTATGAAAAATAAAATGCGGTAATTATATAAATACTTCATCTGCTTTTTTTAATTTTTATTATAATTGATTATTTATGTTGAAAATAAAGATAAGTTCATTTCCCTTTGATTACATTTTGGGCTAAATTGGTTTTACGCAACAGATAAATTTAATTGAACAATTTCTGTTTTATCGGCGTATTTTCAGTTTGTAAAAAAAATAATTGGATCAGTTGAAAAAGCTAAATTTATATGTAATAGTTTTTATTTTAATAATCTGATATAAAATATTTTAGCAGTAGAAGAGTTTTTATCCGCAACAAGCTTTATTGTTAAGGGTTTACCGTCATAATTTTTAACCAACTCTAGTGGTAAAATGTACTCGTCGTCAATAAACTTATCGCCATTGGTTCCACTCAGCACTACTTTCTGAAAAAAATTATCATTTATAAAAATGGTATATTCTCCTTTTTCTGCTCCATAATGCGTTATTCTTAGCTTTTTAGCGTCTTTATCATCATTTTTAAGTTTATAACTAAACCATGATGTAGTATTTCTCCAGCGCCTGTCTTTTAAAAATCCATCTTCGGTTTGTTCGGCATCAAAATCGTGTTCAACCTCTGATTGTTGTTCACCTGTCGCCACAAAATCAATGGTAGATGTTTCAAGAGGTAATAAAGTGCGTTCATCTGCCAACCATTTTTTACGATTATCTTCAACGTTTTCTAATTTACTTACGGGCCAATAAACCATATACCGGGCGTCGTGTAACTTAAAGAATGGAATTAATTTCAGCTTTTTGTACTTCTCCTGATAGATGTGCTTAGAAATTCCAAAGGTTAATTCATCTTTATTAATTATCTCTAAATCAGGGCTAAAAGAATTTGAATCTGCAATAATTACCGGAGCGTCAGAAACCGAGAAGAGTGGCCCTTTAGCAATATTTGCCTGTTTAACGTCGGCAGCAATTAGCCCATTTAAGTTCGCTGTAGAAGTGGCTGCAGCCAGTACGATTGGGCCATACATAAAAGAAACCCATGGAGATCCGTCTGGCAAAGGCTCTACTTTTGTTTCCATAGGTAATGAAAATCTAATTTCATCTTTTGCCGCCCACCTTCTTTTAATTGGGTAATAACCATTGCTATTAGTTTTTACATTTAATGGCTTATCATTAATCCATATTTGTGTTGCATCTGATTTTAGCCACTTTGGTTTTCTAATATTAATGGTAAAAGTTTTTGGCTTTTTGATTTCAAGCGTTAAACGGGACTTTTCTTCAAAAGGAAATTTAGTCTCCTGTTTCAATGTAAGTCCTTTTTCTTCCCAAGTTAGTGTTGACGCAATAAACAGGTTTACATATAAATCATCTTTTTGATGGGCATAAATCATTTCACCATATTTTGCATGATTTTCAATCCCCGTACCAACACAACACCAAAAATTTAACCCTGGGCTAGAGTAAACTCTATAATGTTGCGCCCTAAGCGGTGTTAAATATACCAAGCCGCCATGCGCTGGATGTTGAGAAGATAATATGTGGTTATAGGTGGTTTTTTCATAATAGTCTATAAATTTACTTTGTGGATGTTCCAGAAATAGGTGTTTGCTTAGTTTAAGCATATTATAACTATTGCAGGTTTCAGGCCCTTCTTTATGGTGCATTAGTGGCGAAAAATCATCTATTTTATTGAAATGTTCTTTCACACTATTTCCTCCTATTGATAAGCTTCTGGTAGTCACTACTGTTTCCCAAAAAAAAGCGGCTGCGTTTTTCCAAGCCAAACTATTGGTAAGTTCTCCTATGCGCATAAAGCCTATAACTTTGGGGATTTGTGTATTTGCATGCAAGCCTGTAAGTTCATCTTTTTGTTCTAACAGGGGTTCCAAAATAAATTGATGAGAAAAACGCTTAGCCAGTTGCATGTATTTTTCATCTCCTGTTATAGATGCTACCTCAGCTAAAACCTCGTTCATCCCACCTTGTTCGCAGCGTAACATTTCCTGCATTTGTTTGTCGCTTAATTTTGACGTTATTGAAATACACCAATCCGCAAGCTCTATTAAAATTTGTTTTGATTTTAAATTGCCGGTAATCAGCCAAGTATCTATTAAACCAGCGTAAAGTTTATGCATATTATACCATGGTACCCATTTTTTATTTAGCGAAAAATTAGAAACTTCAATTTTACCACCTGCCAAATCAGCCCACATTAACATTCCATCAGGCACACCTCCAACGTATCCATTGCCGTTTTTTTTCTGACAAATAGCAAGTTCATCAATCATATAATCCAAACGTTTTTTGAGTTCTGGATTTTTTGTTGCGGCATACATCATTGATAGTGCAGAAAGATAATGACCTCCCGTTTGGCCACCCAAACCACTAGTTTCCCAATTCCCATAAATAGGCGCTTTAGGTTTTATACCTGCTTCTTTTAAGAAAGGTGCCAGCAATCGGTCGGGTTCCAGAGCCAAGATATATCTTAAGTTATTTTGTTGAGCTTTTAAAAAGAGTTTATCTTCTAACGTGACAGCCGTTAACGGAAACATTTCAACTTTTTGTTGTGCTGGTGCCTTAAATTGAAATACCACAATTGCTACTGCACCAATTACGATTTTTTTAATTAAAAAAGCATTCATGATTTTCGGTTTTAAATTTATTTATCAGCTGTTTTAGGTGGTCGTTTTTGTTTTTCTTCAAATGTGCAACTCTACTTAATATCAAGCTAATCTTTTTCTTTCCTAGCTTTTAATTGATTTAAATACAATGAAACAGGCATAACGTGTTTTCCTAAACTTTCCCATTCTCCATCGGGTTTACCTTCTAAACGGCCTTTATATTTCTCGCCCACCAAACCGATACAATAATTCTTACCGGATACCCACGGAGTTTGAACAGCAGCTCTTTTAACTGTACAATTCCATATTACTTGTGTTGTACCCACCCATCCATGCCCGGTACCATAATTACCTCTATCCTGAATATTTATTTCGCCATCTGTGACAATATTATCATACAAAGCACCTGCAGACCAACGATGGTGCGGGCCTATATCTGCATGTGTGTTTGAAGCTTTACAATTGTAAAAAACATTTGGTCCCATGGTTTTTGCACCGCTCACATAATCATGCCTTCCTTCTGTAGTTTCGCAATTTTTTACCAGGTTAAATGACCCGTTGACATTAAAACTATATCTTCTCCCTCCAGTAATTATCGATTTTGCATCCAAACATTTAGAATCTGTAACGGTGATATATCTTGCATCCTTACTCAGATTTACACAAGAATTAGCGAAGTATTTAGAAGTTACATTTCTAACCCAGCCATTATCAACTTTATCAAAATCAATGGCTTTCCATGAATGCTCTTCGTCGGTCTCATTTGCATATTCAGACTCAAACAAAATTTGCTCTATCCCAACTTCCTCAATTCTGCCACTAAAAGTAAATTTATAGACTTCAGCACCTCCATATTTTTTTTCTAAAGGCATGATGATAGGTTGATTTATAAATATTTGATTGCCTTTAATTGCGGTTATTTTTCTTTCGAAGGTTAAATTGTAGCCACTAGCCTGCCATTGTAATGTTCCGGGTCGTTCAATAATTTTATCCATTTGTAAGTCCTGAATCCAATTTGTTGTTCCTGGTCTGTAAATGATGATTTCATCTCCAACTTTAAAATTTTTTGGTTTTTCTACATTTACAAAGAACTGTCCAACTGGCACATATTCATCTGTAACCTTGGTTCTGGTTCCTTTAATCTCTCTCGGGTTGCCATCGCCAGAAACCTGTATTAAAGTTCTTCTACTTTTTCCGGTAGCAACTAGTTTTGTGCCGTTTTCATCATTACCTTCACCTCTTAACACTATCCCACTTGTTTTAATGGTAAGGTTTCCTGAAATTTTATAGGTTCCTTTTTTTAATAACACAGCTCCTCTAAAGCCATTTTTATCTGGCTTCATTAAAGCAACTTCATCAATTGCTTTTTGGATAATTTGTTGACTGCTACCAATAGTGGCGGGTGAAACCTTTTTTGCAACTTTTATTTCTGGCAATTCTCTGTCTCCCATATGATAACCTACCCGACTAAAATCTGGAATAATATTTCCTTTTTCATCTGGTTTGTAAATTAAAGACCCATCGGTATTAATTGTATAATACTTTGATTGTTGGGCAATTGCAGCTGATGTGTTTAATGAGCATAGTATCACAAGTATAATTATACGAATTGCTGTAAACTCTTTTTTTAATTGCATTTTATGCTGAATTATTGATGAATTAGATTACCTATTTAACTTTGATTTTATCTTTTCTGTGATAGGTTTTGCAAGCAATTCATAACCTAATTCTGAATAATGAACATTACCAGGTTTTGAATTTTCTGGATGAACTTTCAAAGAAGTCTCATAGAGGTCTAACACTTCTATTCCGTTTTTCTTCATTACCGCTTTAGCTATTTTATTGTACTGTGCGGGCGATTCTGTTTTTCTGCCGGAGGAATTCTCGGGAACGGTAGTGGTAGTTACAAAAACTAAATTTGCAGTAGTTTCTTTCAATTTATCTACTATAATTTGTAAGTTTTTCCGATAATCATCTAAAGGAACGCTAACCTTACCATGCACAACATCATACTTATTTAAAGAATCTTTAAAAACCATATCATGCAATCCAAAATTGAATACGATAACATCCCATTCCGTGTCTCCCAACCATTTTTCGATACTTTGAACACCTCTAATGGTTGATCCTCCGTTTCCAGGGTTATGCGCTATATTTATCCCTGTTAATGCTTTTTGAATATAAGGTGTATAACCTATAGATATAGAATCTCCAACAATTAATACATTTTTAGGAGTTTGTAAAGTTGCTGCTATGCATGATAATAAAACTATTACTGATGCAAAACCGATATATTTTCTCATTTCTTTATTCATGTTATAAATTTTTAACTATTAATACCCAGACTTAAATTTAAATTTCTTATTATTCTTGTGATTAAGAATTGTTTTATTTCCGTAATTTTATTTCTTGCTCTGCATAAAACTGGTGCATTTTACTACTTAAATCTTCCTTAATTTTTTTGTAAACAGGGTCGTTCGCTAAGTTTTTTGTTTCTAAAGGATCTTTTTCATAATCATACAATTCTACTGCATGTACATTTTGTTGATCAAATTTTTGTGTGGTTCTGAAATCTTTTATCCATTCTACAAAACGATATTGTTTTGTTCTTAAAGCATAACCCATAAAGTTGTCTTTTCCGTTTTTCCTTGGATATTGGCTGATGGCAAAATCCTTGATTGCTTTTTGATCGCCTTTTAAAGCCGAAACTAAGCTTTTACCATCTAGCTGTTGGGTGGGTTGTATATTAGCCAGTTCTGCCAAAGTTGGATAGATATCTACAAATTCTGTAATAGATTGATAAACTATTTTAGACTTTTGGCCGGGAATAGAAATTATTAAAGGTGTTCTGGTAGCTTGTTCGAAATTTGAGTGTTTATTCCAAAGATTATGATCACCAAAATGCCATCCATGATCGCCCCAAAGGATGATAATGGTGTTTTTATCTAATCCAGATGACTTTAATTCACCAAGCAATTTACCTACTAAAGCATCTACATAACTGATACTTGCATAATAGCCATGTATCAATTCTTTTTGTTTATCGACACTTAAATTTAACGGTTCATCATCTTTGACCGATGCTTTAATATCTGCGTAACCTCTTAACTCACCAGAACTATGATAAGCTATTGGAGGGCCATCAATTGAATGTTTTTGCCATGGGGCAAGTTCAATTTTATCCCGACTATACATATCCCAATATTTTTTTGGCGCCACAAATGGTAAATGAGGTTTACGAATACCCACAGCCAAAAAAAATGGTTTTCCAGCACTTCCATATTTCCTTAGATCCGTTATAGCTTCATTTATCATTGCTCCATCTGCATAAGCGTCATCGGGCACATCTGCAGATTCTGTTGAAACCTTTACCTCATCCATATCCTTTTCATCTGCATTTGCATACTTCTTTTTCATTTCGGGATTTTGATAATGGCCTAAAAGAGGTGCGCCGTAAGCTACCGGATATTTATATTTGCCCTTATAAGGTTCAGTCCACGAAATCTCATCATGTTTTTTATCTACACTTCTTTGGTCGAAAACTTTGCCCAAAGCCGCTGTGGTATACCCATTTTGTTTAAAAAGTTGAGGCAGTGTGATTACATCAGGGTTTTTATCTCTAATCAAGGTTTTTAAGTCCCATACCTGAGTTCTATCCG
The DNA here is from genome assembly GCA_014378285.1 of Pseudopedobacter sp. Classification (GTDB taxonomy): domain Bacteria; phylum Bacteroidota; class Bacteroidia; order Sphingobacteriales; family Sphingobacteriaceae; genus Pseudopedobacter. The sequence goes on along the minus strand of JACMNZ010000098.1, from coordinate 17,585 downwards.
GACGTAGGCCTGTTAATAAGCTAGCTCTGGTTGGTGCACAAACTGCTTGTTGGCAATAATTACTCATAAAAACAGTACTTCTTTCGGCCAGCTTATCCAAGTTTGGAGATTTTACAGCTGAAAACCCATAAAAATTCAAATAAGGTTTTAAATCATCAATTGCTATAAATAATACATTGGGTTTTTGTGCCTTTTCCTGAGCAAGAATACTTGTTAAGGGGAAAAAAATTAAGCCTAAAAAAACTAATAATTTAAGTTTCATAATGCATATGATTTAATGTGTATGATTATTTTATTTGCTGATAGTTTAACCAATCAAAATGTACCTTATTTTTAGAAGGAAAACCATTAGAACTGGCATATAATCCAACATAAGTACCGGTAAAACCTCCGGTATTTGTCCTGCTCAATGTTCTCCCATCTATATTTTCAGTAAGAAAAATAATTTTATCATTTTTCTTGTAATAGAAAGAATAATTTTGACCAATTGCCTCAACACCTAGTACAATATCTTCCTTATCAACAGGCTTCGTTGCTATTATCTCTTCTTTGCCTGCATGTCTTCTTGTAAGCTTTATATAAGTTTTATTATTCTCTAAAACTTTCTCTAACCTAAAATGGAAGTTGTTATTCATCATCACCACTAAACCTGCACTTTCGTTGCTGCTTTTGGGTTCAAAAATCATTTTTGTTTCTGCATTAAAAGAAGTGTCTTGTTGTCTTCTCCCAACAAAAGATGGATTTTCTAAATCAACTAATGTATAGGATTGTAATTGTAACGATAAATAACCTTTTTTATCTTTTAATGACCAAAAATCACTCTTTGGTGTTCGTAAAAAATTCCAATAATATTGAAGGCTATCAGCATTAAAATCATCAAAAGCATTTTCCTTCTTTGCGGTAAAAGCAGGTAACTTTGGTTTTCTTTCTTCTAAAAGTAATTTACCAATTCCTGGATTCACAACTGGCCAATCGTTTTCCCAAGTTATGGGAGTAAGAAAAGTTTCTCTACCTAAATTATAGTGGAAACCGCCATAAGTTCTAACGCCTAATAAAACCATCCACCACTCTCCATTTTGTGTTTCTACTAAATCTGCATGCCCTACACAGGCCACAGGGTACTGTTTTCCTAAATTACGGTGAGTAATAATTGGGTTTTTCTTATTCCCTTCATAAGGTCCAAGCGGACTTTTACTTCTAAAAATATTAACAGCATGATCAATACCTGTTCCTCCTTCGGCTAACATGATATAGTAATAACCGTCTTTTTTATACATGTGAGGTGATTCTGCAACCACTGCATCATGTAAGGCACCTTCCTCTATGGCAACTGTAACCTCGCCAACCAATTGCTTCTTTATTGTATCTAATTCTTGAATCCAGATTTGCCTATATTTTGAGCCAGTAGGCTTATCCGCTGGAGTTCTATTCCCTGTATAATAAACCTTGCCATTATCATCAAAAAATAAAGAAGGATCAATACCTGGAGCGTCTTTTAACCAATGAGGATCTGACCAAGGACCATAGGGCGATTTTGCTGTTACATAAAAATTAGTTCCCGTATTGTTACGCTTGGTAATTAAAGTAGTAATCATGTAAAAAGTACCGTTATTGTAACGAATAGTAGGTGCAAAAATGCCACCAGAGGGATGTATACCATCAAGTTTTAATTGAGACGGACGGTCTAATACATGTCCTATTTGTTGCCAATTCACCATGTCTTTACTATGAAAAATGGGTACACCGGGAAAATACTCAAAACTAGAAGTTACCAGATAATAATCGTCGCCAACACGGCAAATAGACGGATCTGGGTAAAAGCCTTTAAGTATTGGATTTTGAAACCTTTCATTATTTTGCGCTAAAACCAGCTGTGTAAACGTTAATAATATTACCGTATAAAAAAGTTTTTTATAAATATTTGACATTTTTCTCAATTAACACCGTTTATTAATACTTTTTCACTTTCTTTATAACCATACCTAATAGCTTTTGCATAAAGTTTAACTCCCTGTTTAACTTTTATAGATTGATGATACAACTGCCAACTCCCTAAGTCTCCAATTTTGTATCCAATAGAAGCACCTTCTGTTAAGCTTGTTAATTGTACTTCCAAACTATTTTTATGCTGATTAAGAATCTTAGCTTCAGGCTTATTGGTAATTGGTTGCTTACCGCCCGGCCACATCAGGTTTACCATATCTTTTTCAGACATAAATCCTTTATCTTTTATCTGTAAACTCCAGTTATTTTGTACCTCTCTTAATTCTTTAAGTTTTGATTGATGAATTAAACTATTTGCAAGATTGTTAATTTCAAAAGGGTCATTTTCCAAATCATAAAGTTCTTCTACTGGTTTTTCGCTAAACCATCTACTTTGCACATTATCTAATTTCTTCACGTCTTTTAACCTTAATATCTCCATCATCATAGGCATTTGCCTGCGGAAACCGATATCCATATAGTTGAGTTTTTCTGGTTGATAATTACGTATATATTGAAATTTTTCATCCCTTACTGTTCTTACCAAATCATAATGTTCATCCAATCTGTCTCTTGCGGCAAAAATGTATTTGCGTGGGGTTACAGCTTTTTGATCTCCAAGAAATGCTTGGCCATTTATATATTTAGGAACAGGAATTTTTGCCAAAGAGAGCACTGTGGGAGCCAAATCCATAAAGCTTAACAGCTGATTATGTGTTTGAGCTGCACCCTTTTTATCAGGAAACCTAATCATGAATGGTACATGTAAGCCTCTTTCGTAAACTTCTCTTTTATACCATGGTAATGCAGCTCCATGATCACTAAAGAAAAAAACGATGGTATTTTCGGCCAAACCATCATTTTCTAATTGTTTAAGAATTGTTCCAACTATGCTATCCATCAGCATAATGTTATCATAATACCTTGCGATATCTTTACGAATGATAGGGCTTTCAGGATAATAAGGTGGTAGTTTTATATCCTCTGGATTAACCCTTAATGGTTTATCAGCATTTTTCCATATCATAGATTCATGTGTGCTCATGATATTAAAAACCGCAAAAAATGGTTTATCTACAGGTCTATTTCGCCAGTGAGCATCTTTGCTACAATCATCCCATACGGTAAAAGGCTCCCCTATTTGATAATCTGTTTTTTCATTATTAGTACAATAATAACCAGCTGCCCTTAAATATTCAGGGAAAGCCTTTACCTCTGCCGGTGTTACAGCCTGATAACTGGGTATGGATGGGTCTTTCTCTCCTCCTGTGCCTGTCCGCATATGTTGAGTTCCAATTGCGGGAGGATACATTCCAGTGATAATTCCTGAGCGACTTGGAGCACAAACGCCAGCTACAGAATACATTCTAGTGTATTTAACAGACTCTTCTGAAAACTTACTTAGGTTAGGCGTTTTAATAGTAGAATCTCCATACATAGGTAAATTGGCACTCATATCCTCGCAAGTAATCCATAATATATTTGGACGATCCGCTTTCTGTTGAGCTTTCAAAAAATTACTTGACGGAAGCACAAAATAGCAAATACTTAAAAGCAAGATGTTTTTTAAATTTTTGTTTAGCATACCCCGTTTATGTAGGTTAAAATTCATCAAAGCTTCTTATACTCAAACCAATCAAAATCAGCATAATTTGATGAATTTGCACCTTTAGAACTTGCATAAACACCAACATATACACCCGTAAATCCTAGAGCGTTTACTACACTCAATATTCTAGCATCCGCTTTTTGTGCAAGTGTTTGCTTTATTTCTTTTTGTTTAACATAAAACTCCAGATCCTGACCATTTGCCTGTACTCCAAAAATTAATTCGCCTTTTTCTACCGGAATTTTACTGATCAACTCATCAATACCCTTAGCCCTTTTGATTAGTTGTACATAAAACTTACCATTACTCAAAATTTTCTCACATCGATATTGAAAGTTATTATTCATCATCAAAACCATTCCTGCTAGCTCATTTTCTTTTTTAGGTGTAAACTGAATTGCGGTTTCTACTTGAAAAGAAGTGTCCTGTTGTCTTCTGCCGATGAAAGATGGCGATACTAAATCGGTTATTTCTTGCTTGGATAAGTTAAGTCGTAAAAACCCTTCCTTCTTCTCTAATGACCAAAAATTTGTTCTTGGAGTTCTTAAAAAATTCCAATAATGAAAAAGGGTGTCTGCCTTAAAATCATCTCTTAAATTTTCTTGCTGGATGTTAAAAGCTGGCAAGTCTGGTTTTAATTGAGTAGCTAAAACCTTCCCCTCTCCCGGATTAACGATAGGCCATCCATCCTGCCACTCTACTTTTGTTAAAAAAGTTTCTCTTCCTAAGTTATAATGTAGTCCGCCATATTTTCTTACTCCCAATAAAACCATCCACCAATCTCCCTTCTGAGTTTCCACTAAATCTGCGTGTCCGGTAGAAGTGATTGGATAATTTAAACCCAAATGACGATGGGTAAGGATAGGATTCTTTTTATTGCCCTCATAAGGCCCAGTAATATTCTTACTCCTAAAAATTGTAACGGCGTGATTTTCAAATGTTCCACCCTCGCCAATTAACAAATAGTAATAACCATCTTTTTTATAAAGATGTGCGCCTTCTGCATTTTCGGCGTTGTGTAATGCACCTTCTTCTAGGATTATACTACGCTCTCCAACAAAAGTTCTGTTTTTTAAATCCACTTCGTGGAGCCATATTTGTCTGTATCTGGTAACCTGACCTTGATTTACAGGTTTTTTATTTCCAGTATAATAAACTTTACCATCATCATCAAAAAACAAAGAGGGGTCAATACCTATCGCTTCTTTTGGTAGCCACTGAGGCTCTGACCAAGGCCCTGCAGGGTTCTTGGCTGTTACAAAGAAATTACCTCCTTCTTTTGTACCAACCAAAGTGGTAATCATGTAAAAAGTACCATTATGGTAACGAATAGTGGGGGCAAAAATACCTCCTGATGCCCTTACGCTATCTAAATTTAATTGAGAGGGCCGGTTTAAAACATGACCAATTTGTTGCCAATTCACTAAATCCTTACTATGGAAAACAGGTACCCCCGGAAAATATTCAAATGAGGAATTTACCAAATAATAATCATCGCCTACCCTACAAATTGAAGGATCGGGGTAGAAACCTTTGAGAATTGGATTATCAAAGGCTTCTTTATCTTTTGTTTGAGCTAAGGCTACAATTATATTGAAAAAACAAAAAACAAAAACAACACAAATTTTAAATCTCATAATCTATTTATTTTTTTATTGAACTTTATTTAAAGTGTTTATTTTGACGGTTCAAAAGTCATTTCTTGATAATCAAACCATGCAAAATCTGCATGATTAGCAGTCTTGTTTCCATTACTACTACCGTACATCGCTAAGTAAACTCCAGTAAAACCACCTGCCGTACTTCTGTTTAACATGCTCCCATTAATCTTATCCCTTAATAACAGCCATTGATCTTTTTCTGTACCGTAATAAAAATTATAATCCTGATCTTTTGCACATACTTTTAAATATATCTGTTTGGCATTTACTGGTTTCTCTATTAATATTTCTGATTTTCCCGCTTTAACTTTAGTTAAGCGAAGTGTTTTTTTACCCTTTTTCAATAGATATTCCATTTTAAAGTGATGCTCCGGATTTTGATAAACCAATAAGCCTGCTGTCTCCTTATTTTTGGGACTAAAAGTCATCAATGTGGCAGCATTAAAATCTTTATGTTGTTGCCTTCTACCGATGAATGCAGGGTTGGCTTTTTCACTGATGGTTTGGGGTTTTAAGAATAACCTTAAAGTTCCTTTTTTATCATTTAAGCTGTAAAGATTTTTATTTGGAGTTCTAATTACGTTCCATTGAAAGCCTAACCTTTCAGCATCAAAATCATCTCGTATCTTAGGCTCTTCAACTTCAAATTCCGGTAAATTGGGCAGTGGAAATTGTTGCAAAACCCTGCCTTCTCTGGGAGCAACAACTGGCCATCCTTCTTCCCAAGTCATGGGTGCTAAAAAAGTTTCTCTAGCCAAATTCGCAAGGTTTTTACCTCCATAAGGCCTTGTGCCTAACAATACGGTATACCATTGTCCGTTTTGTGTTTCCACAAAATCTGCATGACCAATGCATTGGATAGGGTAATCCATGCCTAAATGCCTGCTGGTAATAATTGGATTTCTGGCACCCGTTTCATAAGGACCACTAATGTTTTTACTTCTAAATATTGTTGCTGCGTGGTTAAAATCTGTTCCGCCCTCTGCAATCACCAAGTAGTAAAATCCATTTACTTTATAAATATGTGGGGCTTCTATATTACGGGCTTGTCTTACCGCTCCCTCATCTAATAAAGTGGTAACAAGTCCTTTGAGTTTCATATTTTTGATATCAAATTCTTGCAGCCAGATTTCTCTTTGTTTAAAATATCTTTCGCCGCCTTCAGGAGTACGGTTTCCGGTATACCAAGCTTTTCCATCATCATCAAAAAATAAACTAGGGTCTATTCCTGGTGCATCTTCTAACCAGTAAGGGTCGCTCCATTGACCAGCCGGGTCAGTTGCTGTAACTATAAAATTTCTCTTTTTAGGATCTCCACCAGCCCGAGTACATAAGACATAAAAGACCCCATTATGATACCTTATGGTTGGCGCAAAAATACCACCTGATGCGTTTACACTATCTAAACGAACTTGATCTGGCCTATCTAAAACATGCCCTATTTGCTGCCAGTTTACCAAATCCTTACTATGAAATAACGGAATACCTGGGTAATACTCATTACTTGAGCATACTAAATAATAATCATTAACGGCCCTGCAAATAGATGGATCTGGATAAAAACCTTTAAGAATTGGGTTATTAAAGTACTTTTGGGCATATGAACACTGGCATGACAAACCGATATAAAAAGTAAATAATAAAACCGAAAGGGAATTTTTTTTCATTTATGCTGTGGGTATAAATCTTAAACTTAATATCTCAAATTAATAATCTTAAATTGATAATTACTTTTGTCTTAGAGCTTTTTAGATCTAAAATATGCGTTACTTTCCAATACCAAATGTGGTGCATAAGGAGCTGTTTTTAGAGGTGCTATTTTTCTGAAAGAGTTTAATAAGGCTGAGCTTTTGAGTTTAATAGCCAGATTTTTCCATTCCTGAGGATCTTCAGCTAAATCATAAAACTCTTCTGCACCGTCTTCATATTTTATATAATGATATTTATCCCTATAAATTGATAAATTATCAGTTCCATAAAACGAATAGACAGGATAATCCCATCTTTTAGCTATATTTTTCACAAGAGGGCCTAAACTTCTACCATCGTTGGTCTGATTTTTTGGCAGGTTGCATAAATCTACCAATGTTGGATATAAATCAATTAAACCTACAAGTTGATTATTAATTTTATTTTGCTGTAAACCAGGTCCACTTATAATAAGAGGTACATGTGCTGATCTCTCCCATAAAGAATGTTTTGCAAACCTGTTTTTCTCTCCCAGATGATAGCCATGATCTGATAATAATACAACATAAGTATTGTTTTTATATGCTGATTTCTCTAAAGCATCAAGTACTTTACCAACTTGAGCGTCAACAAAAGCTATACAGGCTATGTATGCCTGCACCATTTCCTTCCACTTATTTTCTTTTATTGCCCACTCGGTTGTTGGCATTTCTAAAACCTCAGCTATAGACTTACCAATTTCAGGAATGTCTTCCATATCAGTCTTTAGGTATGGAGGAGTTTTGATAGTATTTAATTTTATTTCATCAAACCATTTCTGAGGTACATGCCAAGGTACATGAGGCCTTACAAATCCAACTGCCATAAAAAAAGGCTTTGTATGTACTTTATGTAGTTGTTCTGACGCCCATTTTGCGGATTTAAAATCAGGCATTAGTTCGTCTTTATCAGGGAAAGCTCCCCAATCTGTTTGCGTTCCATTTTGTCCGAACCAAGCGGGGTCATAGTTCATTCTCTCTTTAGGAGACGGACCGTAAAGATCAAATTTTCCTCCATATTCATCAAAAGCATCTATACCAGGTCCGTTGTGGAATATTTTACCAACTCCAAACGTATTATAACCATTTTTAGAAAAATAATTCGGTAAAAAATCAATGCCAAACTTTTCATCGTAGTATTTTTTAAGGTCTTCGTCTTTCATTTGTAGATAGACACCTGTTTTTGATGGCAATAAGCCCGACAAAAAGGAAGCCCTAGATGGACCGCATAATGGCGCTTGACTATAGGCTTTTGTGAAATAGGTTCCTTTTGAAGCTAATCTATCTATATTAGGTGTTTTTACCATCGGGAATTTTTCAGAAATAGCTACCCAATCATTCAAATCATCGATAATTAGAAAAATAACGTTAGGTTTTTCTTGGGCTTGTGTGCTTAAACAAAAAAATATCAAGAGAAAATTCACAAGAGCGAGCCGCAAATATTTTACGAATGGATTTAAATGAAAACTATTTTTATTATTACTCATATCTTAACATCAATTGTAATCATGAAAGAATATTAATAACTGATTAATTTAAAAATTTACTGATGTAACTATCAGTTAAACAGTTATTTAAAATTTAAGCATTATATGATGGAAATATTCATGTGCATCATACAAGAAAAAAATAGATAACCCCGTAAAAGGATTACCCATTTTTATTAAAATAATATGATATTTTTATATAGGACTATTTAAAATTGTTCCATCATTATTAATGTAAACACTATTCATAAATAATTGGCTAACTGGTAAGGTGCTTGCCGCCCTACCGGGCATTAAAATCCTAAATTCATTTGCAACAGGAGCTTCAAAACCGGGATATTGAGCTCGAGCTGCAGTCAACCAGTTTTTGATTCCTGCGGATCTAAACCACTCCACTCCATTAACATGCGTTACAAAAGTTTCATCAGCCTCCATTGAAAAAGTAAAATTCTTTGCTACGTTGGAGGTCATTGTAAATAAGGCATTATTTCTACCTGTAATTGGATTTATTAATGGGCCTGCAGCTGGATAAACACCTGTATTGGTGCTAAATACACTTAGATTTTTTGAAGGTGTAAAAACTTCATACCTTATTTGGAAATTTGCAGATGTAGTATTGGATGGTGAAGGAAAAACCTCCCATCTTATCTCTCGGATGAATGGTCTTTCTGGATTTGCCCTTGGTTGGCGAAATGTTAGTGAAATACAAAAAGAAGCGTCAGGTTTAAAATAAGTATCAAAGCCCATTTTTGCCCGCACAGAAAAAGGGATTTTTAACTCTGCAGAATTAAGCACTTTTCTTACGTTTACATCAATATTACTGTTATTTACCCTAGAAGGAGAAATGCGTAAACTACTAGTAAGTTTGTCATCACTATTACGTTGACTAAATATGATATTATTTGTAGCCCAGCCCGGCCATCCGTTTCCGGCAAAAATATTTGGACTCTGAAAATGATCAAAAAAGTACCTCGTCACATTCAAAGTTGATGTTTTTGTTGAACTGCTTTTCCCATTTTTAGCTGTGATACTTACATCAAATTGGCCAACTTGAGTTGGTGCTATCCATACATTTTCAAATCGATCTTGCGTTCTAGCACCCTCAAATGTACCACCTGTAGTAGTCCACTCATAAGTCATGTCCTTCTTATCGCCTTCAGTGCTTGCCCACATTAATACTTTCTCTCCAAAGTAATGTTCTTCACCTATTTTATTAAGGGAAACCAATTCAATTTCTGGATCTTTTTTGCAACTGGTAAAAACAATACCAGAAGCAACTACATACATAAATAATTTAAATATCTTCATCGTTGTAATTGTTTAACGGTTATTTGTAATTGCTAATCTTGTTGGTTGTCTTAAAAACACATTTAATACATGTACAACTCCGTTTGTAGCATATAAATTTGGTGTTCTTGGTAATGATACTGCGGGTGCTCCCAAATAATCATTTATACGTATACCACCATCCCTATCATTAGTCATAAATATTCTGACTTTCGCTGAGTCATTTGTAGCACTAATTGCAAAGGTATCAAACCATCTAGCCGTGGATGTTAAGTTCGGAAAATCCCTTTTTCCTTTCACAATATGATATCTTAATAGGTTAGCAATTTGCTCTCTTGGGTATTGTCTCCAAGATGTTGCGGCAGTCATAGGTGTTACCGGGTTATTATCATCATCAACCAGGTTAACACCAAAATAACTTACTGTTGAAGGTAAAGCGATTGTTGCTTGATCTGCCAATAGCAGAAACGTATTCCCATCTGATTGGAATGCTTTTTTTACATCATTAAATGCAGGATCTTCATCTACATAATCTATAGCATCTAACATCCCAGTAAATATATCAGTACGAGATTCCATAAAATCTAAAACTGATTTATTTAGGTTATTTTGAAAAAAAGAGGTTTCATACTTCTTTGTTTTTTGTAATGGTAATTTTTCGCATGCTGTCAAAATCACAGTAATAACTGCTAAAGCAACAACAAATATATTTTTCGATTTCATCATTTTAATGTATTTTAAGTTATTACTCAGAATATGGAGGGTTTTGCTTACCTCTTAAGAGCGGGTTCGCATTAATTACATCAGAGTTTATAGGATACAAAATTCTGCCCATATTTAAATCACTATTATAGGCTACAGCATCTGCTCCCCTAGCAGTTAAAATTGGGTTCATTACTTCTCTTAAAAAGTCATAACCATTTAAGGTATAATCGTAAGTTCTTCCAATTCTACATAAGTCAAACCATCTTTTGCCTTCTCCAACTAACTCTAATTGGCGCTCTTGTAGAACGGTTCTTTGAATAGCTATTGCTTTTTGTTCTTGCGTTCCGGTATAATCTGCTAATACAGCTTTAACATTATAACCCACTCTACTTCTTATTGCATTAACAATATCTAAGGCTTGTTGAAAACTATATGTCCGGGCCAAGGCTTCTGCTCTTAACAACATCACGTCAGCAAATCGATATATAGGCACTTTAACACTACACTCCTGCTGCGTACTATATGCAAATCGACCATCAATTGGGCTAATATCCATAAACTTACCATACTGAATAGTGTTTGAAGCAGCAGTTGCAAAAAGGTCTAACGTTGGGTACAGAACGGTATCTATAGAAAGCCATAAACGAGCATCTGATTTTTTTGTAGTTCCCGTATTAAATCTATTGTAATAGGGCTGTACAACCTTAGGCGCAATTCTATACTGGCTAGTATTACCAAAAGCTCCTAATTTTTGACATACCGCAACGCCTCTGTTACCAGCTTCAACTGAATTCCAAAACATATTAAAAATAGTTTCATTTGAACCTTCAGGTACAGTAAAGATTTGTTTCCATTGTGATGGATTTGTTATGTAACTGTAACCTGTTAAATTGTTTGAAGCCTGTATAGCTTCAGGATATTCTTGAAACCACATATGCACATCAGTTTTTAATGCAAATACACCACCTCTTTGGATATAAAATTTTTTTGTTGTACTGTTACCAATTATTGCAGTTGCATTATCTATGTCACCTAAAATCTGAATTTTCATTTGTGCTACAGTTGCTCTCGGAAAACTTAACCGTTGATTAACATTAACAATAACATCATTTACAATTGGAGTACCTCCCCAAACCCTTAAGGCATAAAAATATAGTAGCCCTCTAAGTGCATATGCTTGTCCTAGTTGATCTCTGTATTGAGCTTCGCTTGCATCAACATTCCTCTCTATCAAATCCGGAAATTTTTCAATTGCAAAATTACATAATGAAATTGTCCGGTAAAGATTACTCCAATCCGTAATCGCATTTAGGTCATTATCATTAGCGGCTAGAACATTATTTATCACTTTTTCCTGAGCGGTTCCAGTTCCAGCATTTTGAACGTTATCCGACCTAACTTCGCCCCAATCAAAATAATTGCTACGTAAAGTTTCTTGTAAAGAATTATAAATACCCGCCATAAAAGCATCGGCATCTTTACGATTCTTAAAAAAATTATCAGGAGCGATTTCAGATACTGGATCTTTATCAATTAAACTACAGCTTGCTATGCCTCCTGCAAGGAAAAATGCAAGTATCACAAATACATATATATTCTTTTTCATAACTTTTAATTAAAATGAAGCATTAAGTCCAAAACCAAATTCTCTTCTTCTTGGAAACCTTCCATTATCATTTCCGGGTTCTAAAACATTTCTTTGACCTACTTCTGGATCAAATCCTGAATATTTAGTCCAAGTAGCTAGATTATTACTGAACGCAAATATTGATAAATTACTGATGTATACTTTTTTACTATACTTGTCTGGGATTTGATAACCCAAACGTACTGTTTGCAGGCGAATAAAAGAGCCGTCTTCCAGGAAAAAGCTATTTCCTGGTCTCGAATTATTTAATGCTCCGTTTCTACTGTATACATCGGTAATTTGACCAGGGTATTTCCAAAGATTTGATATGACATAGGGATCAGGACTAGTGTTTACTGAGCTAAATTGTGCACCTGATCTAGCTAAACTATTATAAACTTTATTACCAAAGCTTCCGTACACAAATGCAGAAACTGTAAATCTTTTGTAGGTAAAAGTGTTATTTAAACTAACTTGTAATTTAGGTAGACCTGAACCTAAAATTTGTCTGTCCTCAATACCGATATCACCATTAAGATTACCATTTGCATCTGGTAAATTTTCCCAAATCACGTCACCTGCTTTTGCAGTAGCACCTGATGTGGTTAACCTGTTAACGTTGCCGGAATAAGGTGTTCCATTGGGTAAAGTATAACCTAAAAATACTGGTTTTAAATTATTACCGATAACAACATTTCCGTTTTGGTCTCTTTGAAATTGAGGTATTAATCTGGTTGTATAATTATCTGTATAAGCATTAGATTCATCATAAGCATATATTCCTAAATTTCTATATCCAAAAAACCTTCCAACTTCCTGACCTTCTCTTACAATATATAGGTTGTTCCTTATTATTTCGTCTCCTGGTAAATCTGTAATATTATTTCTATTAAAACCTAAGAACAAATTGGTATTCAAACTAATATTTTTTGAAGTATTTCTGATAGGAAAACCAGATAATTGAAGCTCTACCCCTCTGTTTCTAATGGTTCCTGCATTTAAAAAAACATTGTTTGTTCTTCCCACTTCAGCAGGCAATTCAAAAGCACTGTTTGAAATTAAATCTTTTGTAATCCTTTGATAATAAGAGGCTTCTAATGACAATCTACCACCCCAAAACTGTAAATCCAAACCTACATCAGATTGTGTTTGCTCTTCCCATTTCAAATTTGAATTACCTAATAAAGGATTAGTAATTACTCCACTAACACCATTATAAAAGGTACTTCCAAAAACTAATAAGTTTCTAGATGCAAAATTCCCCAAATTCCCCTCAGATCCTTGAATGCCCCAAGTAGCTCTTAACTTACCATCAGTTAATATTTTTTTAACAAAGCCCATAAATTTCTCATCAGTGAACCTCCAGGCCGATGAAAACGCAGGGAAGTTACCGAAGCGATTATCTGCACCAAATTTAGATGAACCATCTCTTCTTATAACTGCGTTAAAAATGTACCGCTGTTTGTAGTTATAACCTGCTCTTGCAAAAAAACCTAATATAGCGCTAGTAGAGCCATCTGAGCCTGTTCCTGCTGGATTTAATAAGCTTATAGCGTTTAATGTATTAACTGATTCTGTTACAAAATTTGTTCCTCTAACTGATAAGGACCGCATATTAGAACCATCATACGATGTACCTAATTGCCCTGTGAAATTATGGACTTTACTAAATGTCTTTTTAAGATTAACATAAGAGTTAAACTGTAGTCTGGAAACCCTATCAATACTTTCAGCGCCAAATGAAGGAGCATTGGTTAGAAAACCAGAAATAAATTGTCTATTATTTCGAAAATCTAACGTGGCCGAACCGTCAACATGGAAACGAATAGCTTTTGAAAGATCATATTCGAAAATTTGACCAATTACTCCATTATATCTCCCTCTTCTATCTTGTCTTAATCTTGTTGTCTCTATTGGATGTCTACGTCCCCCATTATTAAAAATTGGAGTACCGTCGGGCAGATATAGGGCCTGAAAAGCTGGGCGTTGAAGCGCTTGAGACAAACTCTCTCCGTCATTGATTAAATTCGCATCTGTATAACCAAATGTTAAACGAGTAGCTAAAAGAGTTTTAGGATTGGGTTTATAATCGACATTTGTTCTGAAAGTAACTCTTTTTTCTTCAGATGACAGTATGATGCCCGAATTGTTTAAATATTGCACACCTGTGTAGTATGTAAGATTTTTACTACCTCCACTGATATTTAAATCATACTGGCTTCTTATGCCTGTTTTTGTAATTAAGTCTTGGTAATCAAAATCATTATTTCGGTTATAAGCAGTAGAATCATTACGTTCTGGATATAATCCAAATCGAGTTGGGAGCGTAGATTGATCATAAACCTCTCTAACTAACCGATTAGCTTGAGGAAGTTTGTGTGCCAAGTTGCTATAACTATTTGTGTAACCAAAGTTAATTTTTGGCTTTCCTTCATCACCTCTTTTTGTTGAAATTAAAATAACACCATTTGCAGAACGAGCTCCATAGATGGCTGCAGAAGCTGCGTCTTTCAAAATCTCAATAGACTGAATATCGTTTGGACTAATCCCATTAATATTGTCCACTATTATACCATCAACTACATATAAAGGCACACCCCCAGCTTCGGACACAGAAGAAACCCCTCGTATATTAATGGAAGATTCTTCACCCGGCGCACCAGAATCACTAGCCACACGGACCCCAGCAGCTGCACCTTGAAAAACATCAAAAATTGAAACAGGAACCCTTTCTTCAATTGTTTTTGCGCTAATAGAACTTATAGCTCCTGCAATTTCTCTTTTAGTCTGTATTCCATATCCCACAACAATAACCTCGTCCAGTTTGCTAATATCCTCCCTCATGGTTATCATAATACTTGTTCTATTGCTAACAGCAACTTCTTGTGAAGTAAAGCCCAAGTAATTAAATACAAGTGTTGCAGTTGGTGATACGTTTAATTTATACTCACCGTTTTGGTTAGTAACTGCGCCGCCGGTTGTGCCTTTAATAGACACTGCAACACCGGGTAAAGGGAAAGCTTGTTCATCTTTGACAACACCCGAAACACTTATTGTTTGAGCAGTAACTGTGTTGGCTATTAATGGAATAATTAATAAAACAAGAACGAGCCTCCGCCGGAAAAATAATTTTTGGAAAAAATCCTGTAGTACATTTTTTTTCATCATATTAGTTTAAAGTTTATTAATTGGTTCAACTAAGTTATATTACCGTTCTTAAACAAGAGTATAAAATCTTAAACAATAGGAGTAAAATCTTAAATTGATCTCTTTACTCATGTAACGCACATGAATAATAATTTTTTTAAATATTAGAGGATAAGATTTTAATACTTTTAAAATTTTAAAAGCTGATTATTTGATAAGGATTAACTATTATACCACAGGAATGGGTTCTTTATAATCAATAAAAAAAGAGAAAAATAACTTTGAAACTCTTATGTAGCTTTTATAACAAAAACTCTTATAAAAATATGCGAAGGTTTAGATACAGGAATTAACCCAATCAAAAAATATGATTGTACTGAGTTTTGATGATTAAATAACAGAGCGACAATATACAAACCAGAACGAACTGAATTGCTGGCATTATAACAACGCATTAAAGCCTTTTTTTATAGGAGTAGATTTTGGGACTGCCTTAATATTTTAGTTTGTAAAGAAAGAGAGTTTTGCAACCAATGCAGAAACCGATAAAAAGAAACTTAAAAGCAATGTCAAGTAAATTATTCAAAATCTGTTAATTAGTTTGCCCCCCATAATCATTCATAACTTTAATTCCATTGCTATCAACAGAATATCCACAAGGGTAATCCCGCCATCATCATTTTTGCGGACTATTAAACTATTTTAAAAAATTAGTTTTAAAAATTTGCGAATCCGAATTGTGAGTAGCTACAAAAACACCTTTTATCCATATTTTGCATATTGATTAAAAAATCATTATTTCCTTTACTTAAATACAGGCTGTTCAAAAACTCTTTTGCCATTAACATTGTAAATAATTAATTGTCCTTTAGAGGCTTTTTCCGTAGAAATGGAAATATTTACATTTGATAAATTTATTAAAGAGTAAACTTGCATAAATGAATTGCTAAAACTCATATTTGCTGAAACAACTTTTGATACAGAAGCTTTCCCATCAAAATCTACTTGGTTTAAACGGTAGTAATTTGTGCCTGTAGCTGCGCTTTTATCTGTAAAATAATAATCTAATAAAGCTTTACTATTACCCGCACCATTTACTTTACCTACGTTAGAAAATTGATTGCCATCTGTTGATCTTTGAATATCAAAATGAGAATTATTTGTTTCTGATGCTGTACTCTATTTTAATTGAAAGTCTGAAGATTGAGCAGTAAAAAAAGTTAAAGAAACTGGTAAAACAGTGCCATAAGTTAACCTTACCCTCCCAGTTGTTCTTGCTCCACCTTTACGAGAACTGGTTGCAGCAAAGCCACCACTATCTCCTCCGCCTGGTTCCATTTTGGCAACACCTAACCCGTCAGCTGTTACAGCTGTTCCGTCTGCCCGCCATTTGCACCTGCTCCTCCTGCTCCACTACTTCTGCCACTAACAGCATCGCTACCGCTAATACCCTTTACTGTTTTAATTTAAACAAATGTTTACTGCGATAAAAAGGTTGATCAAAATGCTTATTCTTTCTATTAGCATTTGAAACAAAATTTTTCAATAGATACTTTATGGAGGAAAACGAAATAAAAATCTGTTACCTATTTTAGGCAGATCAGAAAAAGAATTATCTTAAATAATTCACATTAGGTACAAATAAAAGGCGATAAATACTATAATGATGCTCACCACATAAAAAAGCCTCCTGTATCAAAACATATTTGGTGAAGATATTACATCAGAACCTACCTTCCCCGTTTCGAGAACCGCTTGACCTTTCATGTGTTTTTAAGTCTATATTTACAGATGGATAACTTTAAAAGCCGTTTTTTTGGACAAACGTAGATGGTGAATTACCATATTGCTTACGAAATTCTTTTCCAAAATACTTAGCATCATTAAAGCCAACCTGATAGGCAATTTCAGAAACATTTCCTGCGTTTTGTTGTATCAATTGCATCGCTCTTTTTAATCTTACAGATTTTATAAAATTATTAACCGTGAAGCCTGTTAATGCAAATATCTTTTTATAAAAAACAGGGGTGCTCATACCAATTTCCGAAGCAAAAAGGTTTACATTAAAGTCAGGGTTATTAATGTTTTGCTCTAAAAGTAATAAAACCTTATTTAAAAAGTCCTCATCAGTTGATTCTATTTTGGCTAAACTAGGTTCTACAGTAAAATGATGAGAAAACTTTTCTCGCATACTTTTTTGTAAACTGAGTAAGTTTTGAACTGTAAACTGTAATTTTTGGAGGCTAAAAGGTTTTGTAAGGTAAACATCAGCACCTGTTTTCAAGCCCTCTAGTTCATACAAATCTCCTGTTCTGGCAGTAAGTAATATGATAGGAATGTGTCTTGTCCTTA